>JBEKJO010000012.1:0-67271 GCA_050011195.1 Verrucomicrobiota bacterium
TGGCCCCCTGGATCGGCGGGTGGTTTGGCAACGACCCGCCCAGGTGCCCCCGGGCCTGAGCCGGCTCCAATGGAGGGTCTTGCCCCCCACCCTGACAGTGCGCCTGGTCCGCTTGCGGGTGAAGGGCGACGACGCCCTCGCGCTGGACGCCGGCTGTGACGGTTATTTGGCCAAGCCCATTAATACCAGAACCTTCGCCGCCAAAGTGGCCGCTTTCATCGCCGCCGCCACCTCGCGCTCCACCGAACCTCAGGCCGCCTGCCATTATGCAAACTAAAACCCTGAACCGTGATAAACCCGCCGCCGCCCTCGCCCTGCGTTGTCGTGGACTTGTGCTGATCGTGGACGACGACGAGGACAACCGCACGCTGCTGCGTGATCCGCTGGAAGCGCACGGCTACGAAATTGTCGAAGCCGAGAACGGCGAGCAGGCCTTGCAGAAAGTCGAACAGCGGCCTCCCGACGTCATCCTGCTGGACGTGATGATGCCCCGCATGGACGGCTTCGAAGTCTGCCGGCGGCTGAAAAAAGATGCCCGCACGGCCCCCATCCCGGTCCTCATCATCACCGCGCTCTCCGAGCGCATGGAGCGCATGATGGGCATCGCGGCTGGCGCCAGCGATTTCCTGAGCAAACCGGTCGATTTGCAGGAACTCATCCTGCGCGTCAACCACGCCGTCCATGCCAAACACCTCTTCGACCAGCTCCAGGCCGAGCAGGCCAGGGCCGAACACCTGCTCCTCAACATTCTCCCCCGCCCTATCGCCGAGCGGATGAAAAGGGGCGAAGTCAACATCGCCGACCATCACCCCGACGTAACCGTCCTGGTGGCCGATCTGGTGGGATTCACTACCCTCACCGCCCACATCGGCCCAGACCAGGTCGTCTATCTGCTCAACGAAATCTTCTCGGGCTTCGACGTGCTCGCGGAAAAGCATGGCCTGGAGAAAATCAAAACCATCGGCGACGCTTACATGGTCGCGGGCGGCATTCCTTTGCCGCGACCCGACCACGCGGAGGCCATCGTGGAACTGGCCCTCGACCTGATGGCAGAGATCGAAAAGTTCAACCGCGCTTACAACACCTCCATCCACCTCCGCATTGGCATCAGCACCGGCTCCGTCGTTGCCGGCGTGATCGGGCGCCGGAAATTCACCTACGACCTTTGGGGCGACTCCGTCAACCTCGCCTGCCGGTTGGAGTCGCTCGGCCCGGCGGGAAGCATCCAGGTCTCCGAAACGACCTATGAACGGCTAAAAGACAGATACCGATTCGACGGCAGCCAAACCATCGAGATCAAAGGGCATGGCAAAGAGCTTGTCCATACCCTCTACGGCCCTCTCTCGAGCTTCTGCGGGCCGGAGGGCCCTCCGCCGGCGCCGTCAGCGCAAAGGCGAACTCCCAAGGGGAGCGATGCACTGGAGCCGTTTGGCAGCCAGTTGCCGCGGCGATTTGAGCGCTGCGGCTAGTTCTGATGTCGGGAAGGGAGGGGCGAGCTGTTGGCATTGGATGTGGCCCGGCGAAATCCGGATTGGGACGCCCTGTGATCCAGGAAATTGACGAAAGGACCACATGACTGAAGCAGCACAGGCCGAATAGCGGAAGTCGGGCCAGGTAAGGGCAAACGCGCCCTGATGTCGGTCACGACCGGCGGCCCAGGGCCCGTCTATACGCAGGACGGCCGGAACGGAGACATCCACGCAATCTTGCGCCCCGTCCAGGGCGGGATGCTGCGTTTCACAGGTTTCGAAGTTCTGGCGCCGAACCTGTGCTTCGGACCGGCCCGCGCGACGCCGGAGCAGCGCGCGCAATGGCTCAAAGACTACGCAACCCGCCTGCACCGGATCGCGGAGGAGAAGCCGATCGATGTGGGAGAGTATTGAGACTCCCGTTGTGTCAGTACCAAGTTCGGCAACCACCGGCGAAGCATGATCGCGCGAGCTCTGGCGGTCTGGCTCATGGAAGTCACGCGCTTCATCGCGGGCGCGCATGATGCAACATCTCCATGATCTGGCGGTGACGGTCCATCAGCATGGGGTTTAGGGCTGGTCCCGATTCAGCCGAAACGGCTTTCCAGTTTGCGTGCTGGACGAACGGGTCGGATAGATCAAGAAACCGGTTTTGAGATGGGTCCCAAATGGCGGTCCAATCGCAGACGCATCCATGGCGAGAGGAATTGGCGCTGCCAAGGCGGCGGACGCACTCTCCCCGAAGGTTCGCTCGGCTGATGGCGGGGGGGAACTCTCTCGCGTGCTCGAAATTATCCACGCCGGGGAAGTGGTGATGCAGAACGCCCGAGTGGTCGAGCTGGGAAAACAGCCCGGCGTTCCCCAGTTGGCCGAAGCGAGTGTCCAATTCGAACACGCAGCTGCGCAGGGCTTGAAACTTCCTGAATCCGTCGGCGGAGGCGCCCCGCTGAAGCAATTGGGGCGCAAATTCCGGCAACACCTGTGCCAAAAGGGTTTCTTCAGCCCAAAGGACCTCGAGATCGGCGAAATCCGGCGGGAGCTTTTTCCTGGCCAGCAATCTTCCCGTCGCCTCAGCCACTGTGTTCCATTTTTGCACGGCTTGCCAATTATACCCCTGAGCCGCAAGAAAGTGGTTAAAGGTGCTAAAGCGGATCGCCCAGTCGAGGCGCGTGGCGACCGACCCCGGGCTGCCGGACTCCAGCAGCTCCAGCACGCGCCGCCATTGCCGACAAACTTCCCCCGCCCAGGTGGGCATAAAAGAAGCGTGCAGGTGCGCCTCGGCCAGCGCGAGGTAGCGCCGCTGGATGGCCAGAGCCGTGACAGGTTCGCCCCGGGCGGTCGTGACGGTCTGCTGGCAGCGAGGATCCCCGGCAAAAGCCCGCATCGCCTCCAGGGGCGCGGAGAGCTTGAGTTGATCCCCCGGCCGCAGCCCGGCCTCAATCATCGCCACGACGATGGCCGTTACCCCGACTCGCAAGAAAATCGCCCATTCCGAAAACAAGCTCTCGGAACATAAGAGGTGGAGCCGGTTGTACCCGGCTGAACTCAGAGACTCGTTCTTGGTGTGCAGCACCCCCCGGCTATGTGTCGATTCGCCTGACACCTCTGCGGCAAGGTGCGGCACGCGCGGCGAGAGCGTGAAGCGGATGCCGGGGTAACTGGAATCGAAGCCACCGGCGCCGGTGTAGATGAGGCGGCTGGCCAAATGCGGGATCAGATGCTGCCGAAACAGCCCCGGGTCAGCTTGGTGGAGGTAGGATTCATGCGATCCCCAAGTGCTTCCCGTTCCGCTGTAATCAACGTTTTGCCTGAAGAAGCAGGCCTGACCAACGGCATTCTGTTTCTTGGTCAACTCTGCCCCCAGGTCTTCCAAGGTTTTCTCTCCGGCTTTTACGTAGCGAGCGGCGTCCCAGGGGTTGGCCAGTTCAGGACCGGCGAACTCCGGATGGTGCCCGCAATCAATGTAGAGGCGCGCGCCATTGGTCAGGAACATGCCGCTCGACTGGAGATCCGGGAGGTGGGTCAGTTGCTGGCGAGCGGTTTCCAGCAACCACCCAGTCGCGAGCGGCAGGGCCATGCGCTGGCCCTGCCGATCCAGCAGCGCGAACGCATACTCGGTCTCGAGGCCAAAGAGCCGCTCCGCCACGACTACTGTCCTCCCTCCTGACGCATCGAGGCATTGAATGCCTGGCTATTGCTGGAGAGCGCGTTTTGGATCGCGGCGTCGGCCGCAGCGTGCAAGGCGGCCGCCTGACGACGCAGATCGTTAAGGCTGCTGCCGTCAGGGGTGTCGGCGGGTGGTTCGGGAGGACGGTTTGATTCGATATGGTTTCTTTCGAGTTGATTCATGGCTTTAAGTAGGAAGGTCGGTCGCAATCGGAATCAGTGCTCCAATTGGACTGAGGGTTTGTTGCCTTTGTGGTTTGGTAACTCGGCGAGAGCCAATACTGCCCGGTGGTGGAGACCGGGTCGGGGTCATGGTCGGGGGCGCCGAGCAGATCCAACGCTTCGTTCAGGTTTTGGCTATGGTGAAACACGACCTCGGTGTCGTGCTGGGTGAAGGCCAGGGGATTGGCGAGCATGACCGTCCGTCGGATTTCAGCGCCGCCCTGCGAACGCAACTTGAACGTGATCTTGTCCCAGTCAACCTCCGCAACCGTCTCGGGATCGGCCAAGCGCAGCAGGTAGGCGCGCGTCCAAGCGCGAGTGTTGGCGGGGGGCTCCTGGGTAAATTTGCGAATTTGCTCTTCCGTCACGCCGGCGCGTTCCACGGACCCCACCTGATCGCACGCCCAGAACAACCCTTCCTCGAGATCGGCATACTTGAAATCCAGGTGCTTGATCTCGGGACTGCCCCAGTTGAGTTCCTGGTGTTGTTGCATGGCCCGCTCGAGCAACTGCAGCTTGAGGACCCAATCGAGGCGGGCCGCCAGCGCTCCGAAATCGCGACGGCTGAGTTTGTCCAGCGTATCAGCCCACAACGCCAGGATCTCACGCGCAGCGGGAACGATGCCGTCGCAACCTCCGCTGTCCACAAAGCGCGCGGCCTGGTCGAAAAAGCGCCGCTGCAGCTCAAGGGCCGTCACTTCTTCCCCCGTGAGCAGGCCGGCGCGAGCGGTGAGTGCGGGGTCCCGGCTCCAGCGGGCAACCGTCTCGACCGGGTCTTCCAGAATGAGATGGAGATTCCCATCGGTCTCACCCCGTTCGAGCAGGCTGAGCAGGATCTGCATCATGCCGGCCCGGAGAACAATGGAGGCAGGACAAAGCGTCGAATCAAAGAAGATGCTATGCAGCCGGGCAAACCGGTCAGCCGGGCACCCGCGAGCCGTGTAGCCTCCACACAGCGCTTCGTCCCGGCTGTTGACGAGCGGGCGATGGCAGGTGGTCTGGGTTCCCACCAAGCACTCGAAAAAGGAGGCTCTTTGAGACACTTCGTAGCAACCCTTACCCCCGTCCGTCGTCCTGCTCTCGGAGTTCACCTTGCCTTGCCCCGTGAGGATGATGCTGGAAACCTGAAACGAGGCCAGCATCAGCAACTGATGAAGACGACGGCGGAACAGCCGATCCCACGCCGTGCGCGTCATCTGCAAACTCATGTGCGAGCCGTAAGAATGTCCTAGCCCGTCTTCGTTATTGACGACGGCCACGAGCTTTACCTTTTCGGGCAGCCTCGCGTTGGCCGCCTGTAACGCCGATCGGGCGATCCGGAGCATGGCGTGACATGCGGCCGCAAAATCATAGGCGCTTAAGACCTCTGGGGAGCAAATTTCCAGGTGATCGAGGTCGATGTAAAGGCAGCCGCCGTTGGCCGGCAGATACTTCCTGCCCCAGTCTTGCGGATTGGTTCCAAACGGTTGGGACTGATGAGACTGGTCAAGCCAGGAACCAGAGTAGCCGGGAGTGGGTCCAGGCAAGCCTTCGACCTCACGCAAGAGCGCACGCGAGGCCATCGCCCCGGTGCCGTATTCACGTTCCAGCCCCAAGACAAAGTTGCCCAATTCCACATCGGCACCGAGAATCTTCGGCGCTGCGCCCGTGTCGCTCAGGCCCGGAGCCCTTGGTTTGGGGGATAGTTCGGTTGACATGCGAGGCTTCTGTTACACGGGGTCGAGGTTGAGATAGCGCCGGGCGTTGGGCACCTTGCGCACCACAGGCTCGACGCTGACGACATCGACGTCCTGCGGGAGGTCAGCGAGATAGGCATGAACGTTATTGGGCGTGAGCTGGGTGCGTAACCGTTCTATGCCTTCGATTACGGCTTGCTCCATATCGCTGGCGTTGAGACCCGGCTCGCCGCCGCGAAGTTCGCGAACGAAAGCACGACGGCAGGCGTTCTCACAGATCTGCATGAAAAACCGGCCACTGGCCAGCTCGCGCGCGCTGATCGTGCGCTCTTTGCCGTCGCGGAATCGGATGCGGCAAATAGCATTATCCGCATTGGGCGCGTAGAGGAGCGAAACGGCGGCCTCGATTATCTCGTCGCGCGTGCCCGCGGCCAATTCACCGTTTGGCGAGAAGGGCAGTGACGGCGGCAAATGTATGTTCAGAATGGCTTTGGCAGCGCACTGGTCCGGGCGACTCACCTGGACCTCCACCGCAAACCGGGCGAGCAGAGCTGGGTCCAGCAAATCCTTGCGATTGGTGGCGGCGATAATGGCGATGTCTTTACGGTCTTCGAACCCGTCCAGTTCCGCCAGGAGCGCCGCCAGATGTTTGTCACTGTGAATGTTGGCGAAATTTCCCCGGGTCCGGGCAATGCTTTCAAGCTCGTCCAGGAAGAGGAAGGCCACCCCGTCGCGGGCCGCCTCCCGCAAGATTTTGAAGGTGTCCCGGATAGCTTTTTGGGTCGCGCCGACATAGGGGGACTCCCAGGCCGCCGGTTTAATCACGCCGAAGCGAACCCGGCGGCCGCTCAGGCGCCCGATGTCGCTCGCCACGATGCGAGTCATGTGGGTCTTGCCGCAACCCGGCGGCCCGACCAACAAAATGGAGTTCCGCCCGCTGAGCCGGTAGCGTCGGGCCATTTCAGGGGCCACCAGTAGCGCGCTCAACGTGGTCCGCATCGTCTCATAACTGGCATCCAGCCCCCCGAGGAGCTCCCGCGTCAGGCTCGGGACTTCCTCGAGCATGAACTCCTTTCCCTGAACGTTCTCGACCTTGTCAAAGGCCAGCCAGATGGAGCGGTCGAATCGGACCAGATCCCCGGGCTGGAGCGCAAGGCTAGCGAGAGGGTGCGCCGGTTGCAGCACGATTTCATCATCGCGGCAGTTCACAACCAAATGGCCGTCACTGGTTCGGCGGTCGAATACACCGACCTCGCCGCACCGTGGCAGACCATCGGGGGAGACGCCGGTGATCACATTCAATTCGTGGTTGAGGAAGACTTGGTCGCCCGGGCGCAGGGACTCGACCTCCAGTTCGGGAGCGAGATTGACCACCCGCCGGGCGCCGCCCTGGTGTACGATCGCCCGCGCCCCGGCCCCGGTGGACAGCGGTCCCATGAAAACCGCTGCCACCCAGGGCGTGGCCAGAACCCTATCCAGCGTTTCTTTAAGTTTCGCTTGGAGTCGCTGGGCCTCGTGAAGCCCGATCCTGGCCAGGTCCAGGTGTTCCAGGAGGTTTCGGTCAACGAAGTCCGCCAGGTCGGCGGATTCCAGGCGCAGCGCCTTGAGTTGCGCTAGCCGCTGGTCCAGGCTGAGATCGGCCTTGAGGCAAAAGTTGACCAGTTCTGTGGCGAAAGGATCAGGGGTGGCAGGACGTTTCATGAATATCAGTACCGATGATGGACGCCGCCTCGACCACCGGCAGCGGCCGGGCGGTGTCGGGTTTAACAATGTGAAAACCGCGTTGAGTAATCACCGCCCGATCCCAGCCATACATGGTTAGTTTCATACCCGAGAAGGTATTGGTGACCAGGAGGGCGATGCAGTGGGGTTGCCAGAAGGCGACGCGATGCAAATCACAGTCCGCCCTGGAAAAGAAGGGCGTGTTGAACGGGCATTGCTCCTTGGCTTCGGGTGAGCAGTCTTTATTGCAAAAATACCGGGCTGGGTGATTGTGAAAAAATCCCACGATTTGCTCGGCACTGCGGCGCAGATCCAGCGCGGCCTGAGCGGCAGCCCAGGTGTCCGCCGTAAAGGAGAGCCGCGTGGATTCCGATAAGGTATGGCGCGCGGGGATCTGCGCGGTGACTTTCAGGAAGAGTTCCTGCGTGCTCCGATCCTGGTGCATCTGACCGATGAGCACCGCCCCGACCTCGACGTTCTTGGCTCGCTCCGTCAGCGCCAGCACCTCATCAATCACTCCTTGCGGCACGAAAACCGGGATCAGACCGGAACCGACATCCCCAAAGGCGATGGACCGCTCGAGCTCGTCATTGATCGAGCCTGGGGTCAGTGCCGTCGGCACAGGCACGTCCTCGATCTCAAGTGGATCCGGTGCCCTGGCACCTTGATCGTCGGATGCCGGGAAAGCCAGCACAGCGTAGGTGAACAGTTCACCAGATTCCAGTTTCTTCTGGTCCACAAGGGCGTCTCCGATCCTCATGGCGCCGGGCTTAAAGAAGCTGTTCGGAATGTCCGCCGTAATCGTGGGCATTGTGTCTGTCCGGGCGGTCACGCGCAGGCCCTCGACGTACGGCGCTCCAGCCGTGGCGTGCCAAAGGGGCTGAATATGGATTTCCGCCTCGGCGGCCGACTTCGGGTTTAACCAGCGACACAGGGCGGTGAAGCGGCCCCATTCGGCGGCGGGCACGAAGTCCAGCTTCGCCGGGAATTGGCCCAGCAACGCCCCGCTCTTGGCGCGGGACATATCGAAAAAGTAGCGGAAGGATTGACGCGGCATAGGAAGAGGGGCGGCGGAGACCGCCGCCCCGTGTCCTTCAGCGGGTGCTCCCGGCGTCCACGTTCGGGTGAAGGGTAATCTGGTCGTTTGGGACCAACACCTCGCCAACCACTTCAGAGGAGTGGGCGTGCCGACCCAGGCGGTCAACCCGCGCATGGTAAGTCAGCGCCCGCCCGACGGAATCCTGCGACGGGAGTTGGAGTCTCGGCAGCAGGTCCTGGACGAGATCCCCCATCGTGGAATCCATCGGTACCCGCCGGGCGCGCACACGCTTTTGACCGGTCAGGTCGGTGGCCGTGATGTTGGGAACAAATAATGGCTGTATCATAATTTCCTTTCGGTTGTTTGTTGGCTATCCTCGCTGTTGCGGGGGCCACCCCGGATCGCGAGAAAGAGTTTGGCAGCTTCTTCATGCTGCAAAATGTCAACCACGGGGGCGCAAAGATCGGCGCCGACCGAGAGCGCTTCCAGCGCAGAGCGCAACTCCGCCGCGGAAACCGGCGCCTCGAACAGGACTTCCAGTTGAGCGGCGCCACCGCTCTCATCCTCGGCGACAATGGCCCGCGCCAGCCTAAGCCGCGCGTTGGCCGTCAATAGCAAGGCAGAAAGGCCCTCTCGGCCAGGTGTGGGCAACGAGTCCCACGAGGCGAGTTCGGTACTGACCCGCACTGTCCCGGCCTGCGCTGTGAGCGAGGCTGTGTGCGCACCCCGACGGGTGTCCAGAAGAACGGCACAACGATCAGCCCGCCGCGAAGAGCACTGCCAACCAGCCGCTTCGACCAGCTTGGCCAAGTCCGGTGGCGCCACCTCGGGGGTAACGGTAACTGGATTTTCATTAGGGTCGAGCGTCAGATGCTGGGCGGCGGCGAACGCCCGGCATGCCTGGTCGAGCCGCAGGGAAACATTGCTTTCTGCCTCGACGGGGATTTCCGCCCGGAGCGACAAGTCGCTGTCCAGATTGGAGGAGAACTTTACGAGACCCGTCAAACTGGCGTTGACTTTAAGAAGGTCCCAGCGCGAGGGAGGAGTTCCGGGGGAAAATGTCCCCGCGAGAAGGAGAAACCCATCCCTAAGCTGCACCAGCAGCGGCGGCGCCGAAGAATCCTTGGGGCGGCCCCGCCAGCGGTCCGGAGCGACCGGCTCCACGGACTCCATTGCGGCCTGCAACGCAGCCTGGCACCGACTCGCGTCGGCTACCGTGTGAGACTCGGATGCGATCATGGCTCACTCGCCTCCTTAACGTCACGAACCTGTGCCAAATAATCTGGCCGTTTCAACGGCCGGGGGTCTGTGGGGAACCGGCTCTGGTTGTTGCGCGCCCAGGCACAAGCCTCTTTGTTTAAACAGTTGTCTTCCCGGGGATTGAATTTGCGGTACACGATAATCTCGAAGATTTGGTAAAGAATATCCACCAGGCCTGTGCCGGGTTGCAACCGGCCGATGCAGATGGCCCCCGCCGGGCCAAGAATATTTGGGTGAAAGACGTTCGTCGGACCCAGCCAGGTGAGCACTTCTGGTATCGCGGCCCGTCGAAAGAAGTCGGCGGGAAAGAAAATGCCGACAATGAACAATCCACCTTCGCCGAGGCGCCCATCGCGGTTCTGGACAACCCCTTTGCAGCGGAACTCGGCGATATATTGTTGTGGGGTCGAACCCGCTGCCGGCATCAGCCTGAGGATGTCGCTTTTCGCGGCCAGCGCCCGGCCATCGGCGAGCTGACACTCCAAAAAGTTGCTGAATGATTTATCGTTCATGGGACTCCTTTTAAGAACGGCCAAGCTCGAAAAAGTTAATCTGGCGCCGCTCGCCTATGGCAATCACGTCCGCCGGTTGGAGGCCCAGCGCGGACAAAGGATGGGCCAGGTCTCCGGGCGAAAGCGCGTCGCGAGCAAGGACGTTTGCCAGGCCTGTGCCCGTCGGTGACATGCGCCGGCCACACTTGGCGCAGGCCTGCGCCGCGGCACCGAACCTACCTTTAAGCCGCAGGACTGACCGCCGCGCACCGCACGAGCAGGCGAGTTCGCGCACAAACAGTTTGCCAGGCACTTCCAAGACGCCGGCGGCCTGGGATTTCGAGTTCGAGCCGTCTGACCCCAGGGCGAAGGCCTCCGCTACGGTGATTCGCCGTGGGCTCCGGCGTAAAGTGCGGATGTTGAAAGCGCCGTGGTCCAAGCGACACGTCTCGCGCCGCTCGAGGCGCGTCACGAACAGCTTTCGCGAGAAGGCATCATAGACTAACTCGCGGTTCAGCGATGCCTGGTCGAATTGCCCTGAGAGCAGCCTGGCGAATTCCGCGGTTTGGAGGCTGGCCGCCAGCGACCCCAGGTATGCCGGCGAATTCGTGGGGGGAGGCGTAAACTCCGGCTGACAAGGATAACTCTGCTCCGAGGCGTAATCTGCACTGTTCAGGGCGCATTCGTAGCAGGGGGCCTTTTGCCCCTGGGCGAAGGTGGAAATTCGTACCAGCCAAGGCGCGCTGACGCCCGAGTCTATCCAGAAAGGGATGGCCAGCTTACGGAACGCATAGTTGGCTACCATCCGGGCGCGCTTGGAATCCAAGGCAGTCAACAGGACGTCGCAGCGAAACAATCCCAACGGCAGATTCTCGATATCGGTAACCAGATGCTCGATTTGAAGCATGGGATTGATCGCTTGCATCATTTCGGCCACAGCTTGTGCCTTGGGCCGGCCGGCGTCCGCAGGGTGCCAGGCCTGAGTCTTCGTGACCACGTCCCGGTCAATAACCCGCACGCGACCCACGTTTGGGAGCGACGCTACCAGAAGCCCAAGGAACCTGCCGATCAGGCCGGCCCCGATTTGCAGCAAGTCTATGGGTTTGGAATGGTGGATGTGATTCATAGACCATTAGGGGACCAACGGAAGCCAATCTCCGAATCGGTTGATTGATCGCAGAGCGGGCATTGCGTCGTTCCCGGATAACGCCAGCACGGCAATTCCTCCGTTTGGTGGCACCACGCCCCGCACGCGGGACAGGCGACCGCCAGCGAACCCCGTTCGATCGGCTTTCGGCAGCGGGCACAGAAAATCTCCTGGGCCGCCCCCGGAAAGGCAACGACTTGCGGCAGACGTTCAGTGGTGAAGTACAGCCGCTGGCCGTTTCCCAGGCGAATCTCATCCCGATCTCGGAGCGTGGTCGAACCCAGCAGTGCCTTGCGACCGTTCACCCGCAGCCGGCTTTCTGGCGCCACGACCAAGAACCAATGTTCGGTAGATTCATGAACCATGCGCACGAGTAGCTCGCTGGCGATGGGGCTAGTCGGGGAGTCGGCGCGCCGGATATACGGCTCGGCGGCCGCAAAGCGGTAGGTCGAACCGCCCAGCGGCTGGACCGCCCAGCACTGTCCGCTCTCACTCGTCTTCTGGATCCAGAGATGCGCCATAAGAATGCAGTTCTAAATTGTCTTGCTCTATGGAAGCTGTTTTAGGCCCCGCTGCCAAACCACTGAACCTCCTTTTGCGCTGTCTTTGGCGCAGGGCGAATTGAGCCGCAAATACAGGCCACTTCAGCCTCCTCGGGAGCCTTCCTCCCCTGAACCTCCCCGCGCGCCGAGCACTGAATCAAATAAGCCGGCCCAAAACTTCTCCGGCGGTTCCGCGGCGGCGTCCAGGACTATATTGCTCACGGGAGTCGAAAGACGGTACCCCGCCAGCCTTTGCCCGGACTCAATCAGGTTCGGATTGAATCCCCGCTCGCGCAGACGACGGCGCAGCTTGGCTACACACCGATAAATGTCCGATTCGATCGGGTAGGGCCAGCGGCCGGCCAACAAGCCACCTTCAGCGGTTAATTTGAGGATGATGTCCAGGATGGCTTTGACCGGCAGGAAAGCTGGCAACTGGTTCCTGCCGGCTTTCGACGCTGTGGCAGCGCACTTCGCCAGCCAGGCCAATATCAAAAGCAGGGTGTGCTCGCGACGGTTAAGTTTAATGGGTGGCTTGGTGTTAATCTTCAGCTCGCGATGGTCATTTGTCCCCAACCGCCCACGAATCTCGACCACATCAATGGTGAGGTAGTCGCCGCTACGGATTTGGTCCGGCACGGGCTGGTGGGACACAGACGAGGAGAGCTGGGGGTGGGTGTCGGCCGCCTCCTTCGTGTTCGCAGGGGAAAGTTCCGGAAAACCGGCAATCAGCTCATCCGGCTTCAGGGAGGGTTTGGCTGCGGGGTCCGACGGAGCGCTCCCGCCGCGCCGGCAGATGCGTTGCAGGAGCTTGACAGCCAGGCACAGATGCCATAAAGCCAGAGCCGCGAGGGTCTTTGATTTGCTTGTGTCAGCCATGAGTTTTTTCCTCCAGTGTTTTGGGTTATCTTCTCTTGCGGAACCGTGGGGGGATTTTTTTGCACAGCTCGCGCAACCCACGACCGATCCCATTCCGCGCAGCGGCCCACTCGCCGCGTCGGAACAACAAGCACCAAGCGTGCAGAATGATTCTGCCCCAGGGGCGCTCCGCCAGCCATAGTTGCAGCAAAGCCCGCCGCCGGGGCGTAGTGGCACGCCGGTTGCCCAGAAGCGCAACCCCAGGCACACGAGCGGGGCGTCCTCGTTTCATGCTCCCTCCCCTGCGTCGCGCGCTGGCACATCACTCGCTCCCGAGCTTGACCTCAGGGTTGTTCCGCAGATGCCAGCCTGGTGCTCGTACCGCGGCGGCAAACCCCTGCAACGGCAACAAAGCCAAACCGCGCACGATTCCAACAGAGTTGGGGAAGCACCGAACCACGGCCCAACAGCCCCAAGGACGGGGGTGGGAGCGGCTGGCGCTGGCGCGGGAGATCCCGCGCCACCGAATGGCCCCGGGTGTCGCGCAACCCACGCCGGGGCGCCACCGCGCCGGCGCACCCAGGCGCGACTCAAGGCTACTTGGCTGGAAGCGCCAGGACGGACTGACCGCGGCAGCGCGGCAACCCGATACCGACCGCCTCGCCGGTGCGCGAAGCCCGAAAGCGGACAGCATGCCGTACCGCTACGTGAAGGTGCGGCGCCTGTGGGCGGAGCTGCCGCCGTAGGCTCGGGGGGGGGGGGTGGTAGTGGGTTCATATAACACTCGGAGTTTAGGGAAGAAAGCAGTGGCGACAGGAGATCGCCCGGATGGCAACCACAGGGCAGGCATCACCAAGCGAGGGCGAGGCCTAACGGCGGCAAGCGTGTGGCCGGGGGACACGCGGCGGACACCAAAGCGCAAGAGCCAAGAGCAGGGCCCACCAGAAGGGCCGGCGCGGCCCGGCGGGGCGGGGGTCCGGGGCGGACCCACCCGGCGCGCGGGCGCGGACGAACGGCGCCTGGCGGACCACCGGCGGAGGCACGACGCAATGTGGCCAGTCATGGTGGCCATGAAATCGCATAGCAGGCCCCCAGTCAATAATCCATTCAAAATATTGCTATGTTTGAATATTATATTTATACATGATTTTGTATGAATATTCAAACAGCCGACTCCTTTCCGGGGCCTGGATCCGAGGCGAAGGGGGCGAGGGCCTTATCGCCGCCCCGCGCGGGGCGCTGGAGGCACCCGCCCGGCTGCCGGACGGTTGGCCTGCTTGATCTAACGCGAGAATGCCTTCTCCCCCCAGTCCCTGGCGATCCTTCATCTGGCCCATAACCTGCGTTAGAACGCCATATTCATACATAGAGTCAATGTCCGATCCTGGCGAGCGATAAAATAGGTGGTGTCAGTTGGGGTTTTCTGGTATGCCACTGCGGCTAATGACTGAAGAATTGCTGCGATGAAAATCACGGAAGCTCTATTCGCGGAACATTTGGTGTTCCACAACATGTTCGATCACATTGAGGCGAGAGCGCCCCGCTTGAAAACGTTGGCTGAAGTCAAATCGCTGGCGGCGCTGATGGAGTCGCTGTTGAAGGCCCACTCGGACACCGAGGACGAACTGTTTATCGGGCCGCTGGAGCATTGCTTCGAGCAACTCGGCCAGCGGGACGCGTTTCTGGAGGAACACCAGGAGATTGACGACAGCCTGAAGAACGTGCAGGAGGCGCGGCAGTTAAAGAAGGCGCGGCAACTGTTGCTGGCGGCGGTGGCCTACTCGCGCAAGCACTTCGACAAGGAGGAGCGCATTGTTTTTCCCCTCGCCGAACGCGTCCTGAAAAACAAGACGCTGACGACCCTGGGGCACACCTGGATGGAGCAAAGAGCGCGGGGCAGTTCCGAAAGCGGAGGCTAACAGCGTTGGGTCGCGAGGGCAGCGGTCACGCCTGCGACGAGCGCAGCCACCCGCACGGCCAACGGGAAATCGGACGGGGCTTCGAGCGTGTAGGAAAGCCGCGTTTTGTGGGTGATGAGAAAGAACGCTTCCGGCCAATCCGGACGGGAACGCGGATCGACGCTGGGGCGGATGATGCCGTTTTGGGCGGGCCGGCCTTCGATGACTTCCGCATGGTCGATCGGACACACCTCGCCAACGCGCGCGACCATCGCTTCGGCGAGCGAAGGCTGGTGGTCGGGATTCAATTCGTACAAGTAGAATCCGCGCGCCTCCCAGTCCTCGTGGAGGCACAGGCAGAGATCGAAGCGCGGCTGCCGTCTGAGCCACGCGGCATGGGCCACGGTCTCGTCGGCCCTAGGCGCGCGGTATTGGCGGTTGAGGTCCAGACCGTCGCGATTTTCCCGGCGGTTCAGCCCGAAGCCGGTTGGGTTCAAGCAGGGGCACAGCCAGAGGTCCAGCCCTTCCGGCCAGGCATTGTCTTGCAGCAGTTGGCGCGCCGCCAAAGGTCCGGCCGGCTCATCGCCGTGGATGCCGGTGGAAAGGTAGAGGCGCGGGGCGTGAGGCGTGTTGCGTGAGGTGTGTTGCGTGCAGGGTGTGGCGCGGCGGGTGAAGCCGAGAATGAGTTTCGGGGCCGGGTGAATCTCTTCGATGGCCCAGCCGTGGGCTTGAGCGGCCGCGCAGCAGTCATGCAGGACGGCCTCGATTTCAATTCTCTCGCCAGCATAACCCTTGATCGCGGACATGGTTGACAAATTAAGCGCTGGGCCGATTGGCGCAAGTGACGAACGGCGGCCTCCTCTCCCTCCCCTTTTCCTCCAAAGGAGGAGAGGGAGATCGAGTCGTTGACTGGTGGCAGTGTCAAGATGTGGCCGTCCCGCCGGGCGCAACCGATCCACAGTTGTGGCCGTTCAGGCTGAGGCCGCGCGCCGGACGCTGCCGCCACTCAGTGAATAATGGGTCCCAGAATGTTTCTGCGCGGAACCGGCCCGTAGGTCCGGCTGTCAATGGAGTTCAGCCGATTATCGCCCAAAAGGAAGTACTGGTCCTTGCCGCACAGGATCAACTGGTCTCGGTATTTCGAGTCGGTGAAGGTCGGCGTGCCCGGAGCCAGATAGGCTTCGTTCAGCTTGCACCCGTTTACGTACACGCTTCCGTCTTTCAAGTAGATTGAATCCCCCGGCGCGGCAATGACTCGCTTGACGGAAAAGCCGTTGTCGCTGGGGTCGCGCAGAACCACCACGTCGCCGTGCCGCGGCGCGTGGAGGTGATAGACCCAGCGGTTCAGGAGATAGCGCTGGGAGTCGTAAAGGGTGGGCACCATGCTGCGGCCAACGACTTTCACCGATTGCAGAACAAACTGGCTGATGAAAAAGTAGCTGGCCGTCGCCAGGGCCGCTACGGCCAGAAATTGAACACTCTGCTGGAGGATCGAGCGAGGCTCGGCCCTGGGTTTGCGTCTGAGAGAGAGCGACGCCGGGCTGGCTGATACCGACCCCGGGGCTGTAGTTGTCAATGCCGTGCTCATTAAAGCTCCCCCATTTTAGCGCGCCAGGCTGACGCCGCAAGTTGTGGAAAATACGCAGCGGGTTACCCGGTCAAGTACGGGCAAGGCATAGCCACCGTCTGAGGTCGAATCACCCGTGCCGAGGCCGCCCGCTCCCGGTGGTTGCTCTGACCGAAGGGCTAATCTGCCTCCGCGCCGCTCCGCGCCGCCGCGGGGGTGACTTTGGCAATCGCCTCGCGCAGGTTCTCCAGGAGAAAGGGTTTGCTGATGATCAGATCAACACCCGTGAGCGGATTGCCCGAAGCCTGGAGCATCTCGGCGTAGGCTGTAATCATCACCACCGGCTGCTTCGGCGCCCGCGCTTTGATGGCCGCGGCCAACTCGTCCCCCTTCATCGCCGGCATCTGGAAATCAGTGATCACCAAATCGAATTGGCCCTCGTCGAGCATGGCCAAGGCCTCTTTTCCGTTGGCGGCGGTCTTGACCAGATGACCGTCGAAGTCCAGCATCATCTTGACGGCGTCGCAGACGAGCGGCTCGTCATCAACCACCAGAATGCGTCTTTGCGGAAAAGCTGCTGTTTGCATTGGCGTAACTATTAGGAGCACTGTACCGCCTTTCGGCAGAATTGCCAGCTTTTCTTTTTTGCTCGCACTCCCCCCGAAAACCTGGTATTTATTGGGTTGTAGCTAAGCGCAAAGCGCAACACACCGGGCAAAACCGCTTGAACGTCAGACTCACAGTCGCCCTGGCGGGTTGGCTGCTATTCGCAACCGCCCCAGCCGGCGCCCAAACCCTGAATCTTCCGCCCTGCCCCGCTGGCGCGCTGACCGGCACCCAGTTCACCAATATCATCACGCCGATGTCGCTGACCGAGCGCGAGAATTGGATTTACGCGCAAGTCGTTAGCGGCAACGTGCCGAATTTCCAACGGACACTCGTGCCGGTAACGGTGAGCGCCACCATTAACGGGGCCAGCCACACCGCGACTTACTACACGGCCCCCGACTACCTCGCCATCGGCACGGACGCGGACTACTTCCTGGAGCCAACGACACCGCTGCTGGCCCAGCGTTTGTGCAATTTGCTTGGGTACACCCTGCCGACGCGCAAAATGGTGAATCAGATTTGGACCAATGCCGCGGTGAAGCTGAACCCGCAACCGATCTCCCCCAGCGCTGCCATGATAACCGTGCCTGTCTTCGCCGAGGAAAACTACATGGTGCAGACCCAGCGCGATGCGTTTACCAATTCGTTTCCTCTCGGTGCACTCGTCAGCGGGGACAAGAAGGATGTCATCATTTCCACGATGATCTACACGAATTTCAACCAAACCACCGGGGTTACCGACCCGGTCGTCATCTACGGCTGGCTCTACACCACCGGGGTTCCAATCCAGCCGATTTACAACGGCCACGAGAACACTTACATGGATTACAGCCACGGCATCCGCCTGGTCCAAAACGCCATCACCGTGGATGGAAGCCCCAACACCATTACCAACGTCTTGACCAATCCCAACCTCGCCGCGCTCCTGAGCGATGAAGGGCCTAGCGAAGGGACAACCAGCGCCGGCGTCATCCTTGTCCCGCACTACACGATAGCGGCGCTGGCACCGGCGATCATTACCCAGCCGCGCAGCCAAACCGTGGTCCCCGGCGCCAGTCCCACCTATCGCGTGCTGGTCGCCGGCGACCCGCCGCTGAGCTATCGCTGGCAGTTCAATGGGGTATTCCTCGCCGGCGCGACCAACGCCAGCCTGCTCATCAGCAACGCCCAGGTTGCCAATGCCGGGAGCTACACCGTCGTCGTGACCAACAGCGCTGGTTCGGTCACCAGCCGGCCCGCGTTCCTTCGGGTGAACACGAATGTCCACCCGGTGCTCTTCGCCGACAACTTCGACACGGACACCTCGACGAATTGGAATCTGTTTTGGGGCGCGGCCAATGGCGTTGCCGATTACACGGCGGAATGGGCCTTTGATTACGGCACGACCCCCTACACCTTCAACGGCGTCACCGGCTTGATCCCGCCCGCGCCGAATTCCCCCGACGGCAGCACGAGCGGTGTGCGATTCACGGTGAACAACAATGACACCAATGCTTTCACCGCCGCCGTCAACATTTACCCCAAGGGGCAATCTTTCAGCAACAACTTCGCTTTGAAGTTCGATCTGTGGATCAACTACCCCGGGGATGCGGGCGGCATCAATTCAACCGGCAGCACGGAGTACGCGATCTTCGGCATTGATCACCTCGGCACTGAGGTCAACTGGGACGCCCCCTCCGCCTCCTCTTCCGACGGCATTTGGTTTGGCGTCGATGGCGAGGGCGGCAGCGCAACGACCGACTACCGGGCCTATCTCGGCAACCCGTCGGGCACGCAGATCGATCTGGCGGCGCTGGGCACCAGCGGGTTAATCGCCTCGAACCACACGGCCACGATCTATCAGAACCTGTTTCCCTCCTCCCGCTTCGAGACCGCTGGCGCGCCCGGCAAGAACTGGATCGAGGTCGAGTTGCGTCAGACACATAATATGATTCTCTGGCTCCTGGACGACACTGTGGTCGCGCAACGCACCAATACGTCGGTCTTCACCTCCGGCAACATCATGATCGGTTATATGGACCCCTACCCCTCGATCGCAAACCCGGCGGAGTATGCCTTCGTGCTTTTCGACAACGTGCGCGTGGAAGACCTCAGCGCCGCAGCGCTGCAGCCCCCCGCTATTTCATCCGAACCGGCCAGCCAAACCGTGACCTTGGGCACCAACGTCACTTTCACCGTCGGTGCGACCGGCTCGAATCCCCTTGGTTGCCAATGGCGGTTCACCGGCACAAACCTCGCCGGCGCGACTAATCCATCGCTCTCGTTGACGAATGTTCAGACCGCGAGCGCTGGAGCGTATGATGTCGTGGTCAGCAACACCGCGGGCTTGGCTGCGAGTGCTCCGGCCACGCTGGCCGTGACTCTGCCCGAGGTCCGGTTCGTCTCGGTCGCCTTGCTGACCAACGGCCAGGCGCAACTTCTTTTCTCCGGCGTGCCGGGGCAGGATTATGTTATCCAGGCCTCCACCAACCTGGTGGACTGGATACCGATTTCGGTGCTCACCGCCAGCAACGGTCCCTTGCCCTTCATTGATCCGGCGGCGACGAATTTCGCCTGGCGTTTCTATCGCGCACTAATGTCCAAGTGATCGACTTGGCCCCTTAGCGTCTGGACTCGGTGCTTCCTGTGCCCGGCCCACGGACCGGAGCGCGGAACTCCAGTTTAGATTGGCGCCGGCGCGCTTCCCTCGACCCAACCCTTGGACATGGCGTAGCGGGTCAACCCGGCGATGTCGTGAATGTTCAGCTTATTCATCGCCTGCTGCCGATGCTTCTCCACCGTCTTGATGCTGATGGAGAGCTCGGCGGCGATCTGTTTGTTGACGAAGCCCTCGGCGACCAGTTGCAACACCTCCGCTTCGCGCGAACTCAACCTGGCGGCCTTCTTGTCCGCTGGCCCCACAGTAAAAGCATCGCGGCTCTGTTGGCGCAGACGTTTGGCGATCACCGGGCTGAAGAACGCAGTGCCTCTTCGCACCTCGCGAATCGCCTTCAACAGGTCAGCCGCCGCCGTTTGTTTCACGAGGTACCCGATGGCTCCCGCCTCCATCAACTGTGCGACATAGTCATCATCCCCGTACGAAGTCAGCACCAGCACTTTGGCTGAGGGAACATTCCGTACGATCTGCCGCGTCGCTTCCAGACCGTTCATCCCTGGCATGGCCACATCCATGAGCACCACGTCCGGCAGGGTTTTCTTGGCCAACACCACCGCCGCTCGGCCGTTCTCCGCTTCGCCAACCACCGCGATGTCTCCCTCGGCCTCCAGCAAGGCGCGTAATCCCTGGCGAACGACCGCGTGATCGTCCACCAGCAAAACAGCAATCTTCTTCATACGAAATGAGTTGTTGCGCGCACCTACTTCCCGGGATGCGCTGCGCTCCGTTTAGCCTAACTGACCCCGGCCCACTTTCAAGCAAAATGTGCCCAAAATGTGCCCAAATGTACCGACTGTCAGCCGGGACTTGAAACCATCAGAAAGGCGCTCTTGAGCTTGTGTCGTGGCCGGCTTGCGCTTACAGTTGCCGCGTGAAGCCCCGGTTTTGTCCGAGTAGTGCGTTCAGCCTGATTGCGGTCGGTCTGCTGTTGGCGCCCTCCCCCACCCGAGCGCAAATGAAACCGATTCGTCTGCGCACCGGGGTCATCCCCGCCCAGGCCTCGCAGGGGGGCACCAGCCAAGCCCAATCGGCGCTGGCGCAGCCGCCGGTGTCGGGACTTTTCCTGATCCAGTTCAGCAGCCCGCCCGGGCGGGAAGCGCGCGAGCAACTCGCCGGTATCGGGGTGGACCTGCTGCGTTACGTTCCCGAAGATACTTTCATAGCGCGCCTGCGCGGCGTTAGCCTCGACCGAGTGCGGACCGCGCCCTTGGTGCAGTGGGTCGGCGAATACCGCCCGGCCTGCAAGGTTCATCCACGGCTGGCCGCCGCTGCGCGCGGGGCGCTGCAAACCAACCAGATCGTGGCGGTAAATGTTTTGCTCGCGCCCCAAGCCACGCCCGGTGAGATCGCCGAGGTGCGTTCCCTGTTCTCGACCATCGCGCACGAAAGCCATTTGCGCCAGGGCACTATTTTGCGGGGTGGTTTAGCGCCCCACCGCCTGGAGGCGCTGGCGGAATCAAGTTCGGTCCTGTGGATCGAGCGCGCCCCCCGCCGAAAACTGGTGGACGAACTGGCGGCCAAGCTTGTGGGCGGCGACGATGGCCGAACCGGCACGCCGACGGTGACCCAGCAACTCGGTTTTGGCGGATCAGGTGTCACGGTTTGCGTGGCGGATACCGGGCTGGACACCGGCGATACCAACACCATGCACCCAGACTTGAGGGGGCGCGTGACGGGTTTTCAATACTATGGCTCTTCCCTGACGGATGGTTCGGATGGATACGGCCACGGCACGCACTGTGCCGGCATTGTCGCCGGCAACGCCGCCACGGGCGAGACAGACCCCGACACCGGGGCCTTCTACGGCCTGGGGGTCGCTTCGCAGGCGAACCTCTTCATCGAACGGATTTTCGACGACGATGCGAATGAGGTCGATCCGTTTCCCAGCGACGCAACGCTCACGCAGGACGCCGTGCGCAACGGGGCCGCCATCGGCTCGAACAGTTGGGGCAACGATGTTCAAGGGGAATACGACACCGACGCGGCGCAATTCGACGAGCTGGTGCGGGATGCGGACCCATCGACGCCCGGGGACCAGCCTTACATTCTGGAATTCGCAGCCGGCAATGCCGGGCCCGATTCGCAGACCGTAGATAGCCCGGCGACAGGCAAGAATGTCATTGCCACCGGCGCCTCGGAAAACGTGACGGGGACTTTGGCGGAGACCTACGGACTTTACGCCGACGACCCGGATACCATGGCGGATTTTTCCAGCCGCGGTCCATGCGAAGATGGCCGGATCAAGCCGGACTTAGTGGCGCCGGGCACTTGGATCGCCTCCGCCGCCTCATCCGCAGCCCCGGACGAAGCGTCCATCGCCTGGACCGTGATTGACGACTATTACGTGTATATGGGTGGCACCAGCATGTCCGGACCTCACGCGGCGGGCGCCGCCGCCGTTTTCGTGCAGTATTACCAGAGCACGCACACGAACGCGCTGCCGTCGCCCGCGCTGGTCAAAGCGGCGCTGATCAATTCGGCCAATGAGTTAGATGAACTGAACGGCGGGCCGGGTCCGATTCCCAACAACGACGAAGGCTGGGGCCGCATTACACTGACGAATATCATCGTCACCAACGTCACCACCAATCCCCGCTACTTCGAATACGTGGACCAGACCGTCTTGCTGACCAACGGCCAGGTTTATGTCTATCACACCCTGGTCCAGAACTCGGATCAACCCTTCAAGGTCACGCTGGCCTATACCGACGTCGCCGGATTCCCGGGTGCGATCCCCGCGCTGGTAAACGATTTGGACCTCGAGGTCGTCGGTCCCGACGGCACCCTCTACCGTGGCAACCAGTTCGCCGGAAACGATTCCGTCCCCAACGCCCCTTCCCCCGACAACCTTAACAACGTCGAAGCCGTCCACCTCAGTCAACCCCTGCCGGGCGACTACCTCGTCCGCGTCCGCGCCCGCCATGTCGTGCAGGATGCCCGGCTGGACACCGCCAGCATTGACCAGGATTTCGCGCTCGTCATCTCCGGTGACCTCGCCCGCCCCGGCGTCGGGTCCGTCCTGCTCGATCGCGCCACCTATACCGCGCCGAGCCTTATTCAGTTGTCCGTCTTTGACCCCGCCCGGGCCGCCAGCAACACCGTCAGCGTGCTGGTGAAAAGCACCACCGAAACCAACGGCGAAAACTTCACTTTGTATTCGGCCGGCAACTACGGCGCGTTCACTGGTGCCGTCGCGACAGTCGTCGGTCCCGCCACCGTGGATGGGAAACTCGAAATTCACGACGGCGACACCATCGAAGCCGACTATTTTGACAGCTCCGGCGTCAAGCGCATCGCCACCGCCTCGGCCGATCTGGTCCCGCCCGGCGTCAGCGGCGTCACCGCCACCGTGGACCTCGGCGTAATCACGATCACGTGGCAGACGACCGAGCCAGCCAGTTCCATCGTCCGCTACGGCACCAATCTCACCTTCAACCTCGCCACAACGAATTCAGCGCTCGTCACCAGCCATTCGGTCCGGTTGACCAAACTCATTCCCGGCCAAACCTACTTTTTCTATATCGTCTCCGCCGATGCCGCGGGAAACGTTGTCACGGACAACGATTCCGGCGCTTACTTCAGCTTCGTCGGCGTCCCCACGCCGACGGTCCTGCTCGTGGACGACTACGACACGGCGGGCGAGGAGGATGCTGGCGCCCCGGTCATTGACGATGGTGTCTATACCAACGCCCTCACCTCCGCCGGCTTCAGCTACGGCTTCTGGAAGGTCAACCAGCGCGGTTACCCGCAGCTTTCCGACCTGCAGCCGTTTCCGGTCGTGATGTGGCGCACGACTGACGACATCATCTATTACGAAGGCACGAACAATACCCTCACCGCCCAGCAACAATTCATGATCGAGAATTACCTCAATGGCGGCGGCTCCTTCTTCATGGCCTCCATGGGCATCCTCAGCCAGTTGGGGGATGTCGCCTTCCGGAAAGATGTCTTCCAGGTCGCCGGCTTTATTCAGAATCCCGACCCGCCGTCACCCTGCGACGATTGCGACGAGTATTTCGGCGTCCCCGCTATTCTTGGCGCTCCTGGCAATCCCATCTCCGGCGGGATGTACGCCACCCTCGATTACAGCCAGTATCCCAGTTTTGACTTTGACGACTTCGCCTACGGACCGGATTTCTCGGACACCTTCACGCCCGGCACCAACGCCACTCCCATCGTCTTCGAGTCTGTTTCCGGCAAACCCTGCGGCATGAGCTATCCGCGCGTCGGCGTGGACAGCCCCGGTCGCGTCGTCTTTCTCTCCTTCCCCATTGACGCTGTCCCGGCCACCGGAACCCCGCCCAATACCGGGGTCGTCCTGCTGCGCAACATTCTCAACTTCCTCACCCCGGGCGCCAACGGTGTCGGAACCATCTCCCTCGACAACAGCGTTTATTCGATTCCCGAACAGATCACCGTTGAAGTGGGCGACTCTGACCTCACCGGCGCCGGCCAAACCCAGGCCACCTTCTCCACCAGCTCCAGCACCAACCGCGTCACCATTACCCTCAACGAAACCACCCACCCCGGACTGTTCCGCGGGTTCCTGACGCTGGTGGCCACCAACGCCGCCACGAATCAACTGACGGCCCGCAACGGGGATACCATCACAGCCAGTTACTTCGACGCCTCGAATAACAGCAATGTCGTCGCCACCGCAACCATTGACACCGTGCCGCCCGTCATCAGCCAGGTTGCCGCGGTCACCGGTTTCGGCGATGCCACGGTGAGCTGGATCACCTCAAAGCCGGCGGATTCGCTGGTCCAATACGGCGCGGTATTGCTGGATCAAACCGCCTACAGCGGGGCCTTGGTTACGAACCACGCCATCACCGTAGCGGGTCTCTTCGCCAACCGGAACTATTATTACCAGGTGACCAGCAGCGACGAGGCCGGTAACACGACCGTGGACGATAATCATGGGAAACTCTACACGTTCACGACCCGCAAGGCGCCTCAGCCTCCCTGGTTCGACAATTTGGAGAACGGCCCCGGTGATTGGACCGTCGTTCCGGATACCGTCAACGGCACGGATTTGAACTGGTCGCTCGGGACCCCCGACAACGGCCTGCAGACCTCCGCGCATTCAGGGACGAACGCCTGGGGCAGCAATCTCTACGGGCAGTCCTTCAACTTATTTGAAAGCACCTTCCTTTACAGCCCCGTGATTGACCTCTCCGGCTTCAGTTCAGCCACCCTCACCTTCTGGCACTGCTTCGATTTCAGCTCCGGGTACGAATCCGGCCAACTGGGCATCAGCACCAGCAGCAGCACGCCGCCGCTCAACATCCCTGGCCTGACAAACTATACCGGCCAAACCTCGCTCGATTGGACCCAGGCCACTGTGGACCTGACCGCATTCGTGGGGCAAACCATCCAAGTCGTGTGGTACTATCAAGGGATTGACATTGACTCCCCCCCGAACGGCTGGCTGGTGGACGATGTCGGCATCACCGGCGTGGCCGGCGGCGGGACGATTGTCATCTCGAAGAACCTCGGGCAGGGAACCTTCACTCTCAACGGCCTCATCAGCCAATCCGGCACCTACCCCTTGACCACCATCACCAACGCGCCCCCCGGCCCTTATACGGTGCACTTTAGCGACGTCGCCTTTTATCAAACTCCCCTGGACCAGTCGAATACCCTCACTAACGGCAGCACTTTGAACTTCTCGGGCAATTACACCTTCATCGACGTTAACCACAACGGCATTTCCGACGCCTGGGAAGAGTACTACTTCGGTTCGGTGAGCACCAACCGGACGCAGTACACGGACACGGATGGAAACGGGATGTCAGATTACGCCAAGTTCATCGCGGGCATCAATCCGACCAACCCGGCCTCCAAGTTCGTTATCCTTTCGGTAACGCTCCAGAGCAACAAGCTGTTCCAATTGCAATGGGCGGCCATTCCCGGCCGGCTTTATCAAGTTGAAACCTCCGCTCTCCTGCCCCTGCTGATCTCGCCCGCCACGCTAGCCGGGTCGATTGACAATCTCAGCGGCAGCTTCAAACTCCATATCGACGCTCCAACTAACTTGCCTTACGCCATCCAGGTTTCCAGCAATCTCACCGTCTGGACCTCGTTGTACACGAACCTGCCGGGCGGGAAGCTGGATTTCCTTGACCCTCAGGCTGCCCATTCCGCGCGCCGCTTTTACCGGACCCTGGCCTTGACTACGCCAGCCTCCACCAACCTCACCTGGGCGCCCGTCAGCGATTGGCTTCAGGCTTCCGGCAGTCCCATGTCCTATACCACGACCAACGCCAACCAGGGTTCGCGCTTTTTCCGAGTTCAGGTCCGACCATGAAGACCGTTCCGTGGGTTGGGGGAGGGGGAACTGCTCAAACTTCTTGTCAGACCTTGGTCCCTGGACTTTGGACTTTAGACTTTAGACTTCAGACTTTAGGCTTCGTCATGCTCATCGCCTTCCACAAACCCTGCGGCGTCCTCTCCCGATTCACGCCCGACGGTTCCCCCAATCGCACCCTGGCCGAATTTGCCTTCCCCAAGCAGGTCTATCCCATTGGCCGGCTCGATGCCGACTCCGAAGGATTGCTCCTGCTCAGCGACGAGGCCGCGCTGAATGAACGATTGCTGCACCCGCGCCGCGCCCACCAGCGCGAATACTGGGCCCAGGTCGAACGAATTCCCCTGCCGGACGCCCTGCTCAAGCTGGCAAAAGGGCTGGTCATTCGCGAACGCCAGACGCTGCCCGGCCGCGCCTGGATTCTCGACCCGCAGCCGGACGTTCCCCCGCGTGACCCGCCGATCCGCTTCCGCAAGACCGTGCCGGCCTGTTGGATTGGGTTGGAGTTGGCTGAAGGGAAGAACCGCCAGGTCCGCCGCATGACCGCCGCCATCGGCCATCCCACCTTGCGGCTTATCCGGGTGAGAATCGGGAACCTTGAACTGCGCGACCTGCCCCCCGGCGCCTGGCGAAAGCTAACCCCACTCGAGCGAACGCAACTGTTGTGCTGACCTTGCTGCCCTGCTCCGCCTGTCCGCAGGCTCAGCCTTCCTGAATCGCAAATCGTAAATCGCAAATCCCCTCCTTCTGCCTTTTCTGTTGTTCCCCCCCGCTCACGATGCCATGATCGCGGCCAGAAACGTTGTGGCTAAACATCGCACCATGCCGGGCGGGGAGACTGCGGACTCCGGCCAATCCGCGCCGCAGGTGCTGGAGCGGCTCGTGCACCAGGCCGAGCGCGCCCGGGCCAGTGATATTCACCTCCACATGCGCGCGGGCTGCGCGTCGGTCGCCTTCCGGCTCGACGGCGTGATGACCCCCACGACGGAGTTGCCGGGGGCAATCGCCGAACGGGTCTTTGGCCGCATCAAGTTCCTGGCCCGGCTCAAGACCTACCAGGAGTCCCTGCCCCAAGATGGCCGCATTGACAAGGCCGCTCTCAACGCCCGCACCGACATCCGCGTCGCCACCTACCCCACCGTCACGGGTGAGAAAATAGTCCTCCGCCTGTTCGACAACGCCGGCATCCAAACCCTCGACGAACTGGGTTTCCCTGCCGAAGCCAGGGCGGAATTGGAACGCTTCCTGCGCCAAACCGCCGGCCTGTTGCTGCTGACCGGCCCCGCCGGCAGCGGCAAGACCACGACCATTTACGCCTGCCTGCGCCACCTCGCGGAGCACGGTGGCCGCCATATCATCACCGTCGAAGACCCCGCCGAGCAAATCATCCCCGGCGTCATGCAAACCGAGGTGAACGAAGCGCGCGGCCTGGATTTCGCCAAGGCCGCCCGTCATCTCCTCCGGCAGGACCCGCAAGTCCTCGTGATCGGGGAGATTCGCGATGAGGAGACGGCCAATATCGCCGTCCGCGCCGCCCTCACCGGCCACCTGGTTATTTCGACCCTCCACGCCGGCTCTTGCCAGGGCGTCTTTGAACGGCTCCTCGTGCTCTGCGCCGATCACTCCGCCGTGGCTTCCTCACTGGAGTTGGTCCTTAACCAGCGCCTGCTCCGCCGCCGTTGCGCCGAGTGCTCCGGCAAAGGCTGCCCGGCCTGCCTGGCCACCGGCTATCGCGGACGGCTGCCCCTCGTCGAATGGCTGCGCCTCAACGATTCCCTCCGCCGCCGCATCGCCGCGCGCGACCTCGATGGTCTCGCCGCCCGCCCAGCCCTCGCCGAGAGCGCCCAGGCACTCGTACAGGCCGGATTGACCACCGAGGCGGAGGTCGCCAGGGTGCTCGGATTCCCAAGCGCCACGCACTGATCGCCAGGCGTTAGAGCCGCGCTGCTCTGGACCTTCGGATTTCGGGCTTCGGATTCCCGACCAGGCACCCCCCCTTCGCCGGGCGCGGTCTTCAGCCCCAGCACGAAAACTTCTCGCGTGACGATCCACGCCCTCCCCTGTCGAATCTTTCAGTTGATGATGTATTTGGATTAATTGCATGAACTACGACGAATTTGCCTTCTTTAACCAGCAACTGGCGGCGATGCTCCGCGAGGGCATCCCGCTGGAAGGGGCGCTCAAACAGTTATGCGCCGGGATGCGGTCCGGCCCGTTGCGGACCGAGGTCCAGCAATTGGAAGCGGACCTGGCCCGCGGCACCCCGCTCAAGGAAGCCCTGGCCCGGCGCGCCCTTCCGGACCTCTACCGCCAGATGGTCCAGATAGGCGCCCGCAGCAACGACCTCCCCGGCGTGCTCACCTTGCTGGCGGACCATTACCACCGCGCCAACGCCCTCTGGACCCGCCTCAAAGGACTGATGGTCTATCCGCTGCTGGTCATCCTCGTATCGTTGGGGCTGACCTTGCTGGTTTCGCTGAACTTCAGCCGCTTCACGTCCCAGTTCTTCGGGCAAATCGCCCCGCCGCCCTTTCTCTCCATCCCAATGATGTGGATGCCGCCCGTCGTTCTCGCCTTCGCCGCGCTGCTTGGGTTGGCCGCAGTTTCCATCCCGAGCTGGCGCGCCCGCCTGCGCTGGCGTCTCCCCGCCTTCCGCGAAGCCAGCCTCGCCCAGCTCGCCTCGGCCATGGCCCTCATGCTCAAAAACGGCACCACCCTGCCCGAGGCGCTCGCGCTGGCGGAGGCGGTCGAAAGCGCCACGCCCGCCGGCAAAGCCCTCGCCCGTTGGCGGCATCTGGTGGAAGCCGGCCAGGGCAAACCGGCCGAGTGGACCGGTGACAGCCGCCCGTTCCCGCCGCTGTTCGTCTGGCTGGTGCAAAAGGGCGGCGAGGACGTGGCCGCAGGGTTCCAGAAAGCCGCCGAAATCTACCAGGCCCGCGCCTCATACCGGATCGAACTTGCCCTGTATGGCGCGCTGCCCGTCTCGATCCTGCTGCTGGCTCAGATGGTTCTATGGCAAGCCGTGCCGCTGCTGCGATCAATGATTTGGCTCATGGATATGCTCGGCGGTACCGGCGGCGGTGCAGATTGACCAGCCATGAGCGAAAGCTTCCTACAACTCCTTCATTCCGACCCGCTCCAGGCCATCGCCACGGCGGCCCTGGCCTTCGTGGTCTATCTGCTGCTTGGCCTGCTCCCGGTCTGCGGCGTCACTTACGTCATTTACTTTCTGTTCACCCTGCCCCTCCGCCGCAACGAACGCGCCCGAATGTTCCTGGACTTGCTCGAACTTGGTTTGCGGGAAGGCCGCACGCCGGAAGCTGCTATCGTCGGCGCCGCCGCCAGTCGTGACCGTTCGCTGGGCGTCCGCTTCCAACTGCTGGCCGCCCACCTCGAACAGGGATCGCGGCTCAGCCAGGCGCTCGAACAGGAGCCCCGGCTCCTCCCGCCCCAAGTCCGGGCCATGCTCAAGACCGGCGAACGCATCGGCGATATGCGGAAGGTGCTGCCCGCCTGCCGCCTGCTCTTGCGGGACAGCGTCTCCTCTGTGCGCGGGGCGCTCAACTACCTCATCCTCTTGGCCTTCGCTGTCACACCGGCGATGGCCGTTATGCCAATCCTCTTCAGGATATGGGTCTTGCCCAAGTTCAAAGAGGTCTTTGCCGGAATGCTTGAAAACCAGCAGTTGCCGGCATTCACCCGGCTGGTCTTCGCGGGAAATGGCATCACCACGGCCATTCAGCTCGGGATCGTGGGAATCATCTGGCTGGCCACGCTGGCTTATTTGGGCGGACCACGGTTGCACGCTTGGTTGCACCCCGTCTTCCCGGGCGCGCAGGATTGGATGCTTTCCCGGCTCCCGTGGCGGCGCAAACGTCTCCAGCGCGATTTCTCGGCCATGCTCGCCGTGCTGCTCGACGCCGAAGTGCCTGAAGCTGAAGCGGTCAGCCTCGCGGCCCAATCCACCGCCAACCTCGCCGTCATCCGCCGGGCGCAGAAAGTCCGCGCCCTGCTCCAGCAGGGAGTCAAACTGCCCGAGGCCATGCGCGCCCTGGACAACTCGCACGAATTGCAGTGGCGGCTCTCCAATGCGCTGCGCCGCGGCGCCGGTTTCGTGCGCGCCCTCACCGGCTGGCACGAGGCCCTCGATGCCAAGGCGTTTCAGTTGGAACAGGCCGCCGCCCAGGTCACCACCACCGTTCTCGTGTTGGTCAACGGGCTGATCGTCGCCAGCTTCATGATCGCTGTGTTTTTGGTCCTCATCACCCTTATAAACGGAGCTGCGCTATGGTGATCCCGAACCCATTCTGCATGAACCAGCTTGCCGGGGTTCCCCTCGCCCATCGGATGCAAGAGGGGCCAGGGGTGAGGGCCAATTCCCTGCCTGCCATCAACTCTCAACTCTCAACTCTCAACCACCTCTCCGCCAGGCGCCGCCGCCAACGCGGCGCCCTCATGGTCGAGTTGCTCGTTGCGATGGCGCTGCTGGCCGGCGTCTTGCTGCCCGTTGCCTACTCCTTGACGTCGGAAAGACGCCTCGCGCGCGCCTCCTACCAGCGGGCCGTGGCCATGGAAATCGTGGACGGAGAGATGGAGGCCCTGCTGGCGGGCGAATGGCGTGCTTTCACACCGGGCGTCCACAACTACCCTGTTCACGCTGGCGCCGCCACTAACCTGCCGCCTGGCCGGTTCATGCTTGCCCTCCAGCCAGGCAAGCTCCGACTCCAATGGCAGCCGGCACTCAAAGATCACGGCGGCCCCGTCACCCGGGAGGCGGTGCTCAAATGAAGACTCAACCATTGCGCCTGCGGCAGGCCCCTTGCCCCGGCCAACGCGCCTACCTCCTCATCGAGGCTCTCGTCTATATCAGCGCGGTATTCGTGCTGCTCGGAGCCGGCTACGCCGCCATGTATCACTGCATTGACAGCTCGGTTGCCCTGCGCCGCAACGCCGACGACATCACCAGCGCCCTCCATGCCGGCGAACGGTGGCGAGCCGACGTGCGCTCCGCCACCAGCCAGGCCCGGTTGGAAAGCACGGCTGCCGGCCAGCTTTTCTACCTTGAGAGCGCCAGCGGCACAGTCGCCTATCGTTTCGCCACCAATACCGTGACCCGCCGCGTCGGCGCCGGCCCCTGGGTGCGCCTCCTGCCCAATGTGAAGTCCTCGACCATGACATCCGATCCGCGGGAATACGTAACCGCCTGGCGCTGGGAACTCGAACTCGAGCCCCGCGCCAAGGGAAGCGTTAAGCCGGGCCGTGTCCGCCCCCTGTTCACCTTCATCGCCGTCCCCGAACGGCCCTCAAGCAAATGAAACTGCCTTCCCTTCACGCGTCACGCATCACGCCTTACGTTTCACTCCCCCGCCGTCGCCAGGCCGGTTCAGCCGTGATTGTCGTTATGGCGCTTCTGGCTATCATTCTTGTTTACCTTGCCGCCAATCTCCGCACCCTCGACAGCCTCGGGCGCGAGTTGAAACTGCTTGAACGCCAGCAAACCCGCCGCCTCCAGACCGCCACCGCAACGACCAATTCACCATCCGCCACTACTGTCGGCACCAATTCCGTTCCGAAGTCCCCTCCGAATTGACCAATCACCAGTCACTAATCACCCATTACTCCATCACTCCAGCACTCCAGCACTCCACCCCCCCCATGCCGCGCATCATCGTAATCCGCCAATCCCTGACGGCCTTCGTCTGCGGCCTGTTTGGTTTCCTGCCGGTCATTGGCATCGTGCCCGGGCTTTACGCGTTGTTTTGCTGGAGACGTATTCGCACCCGCTACCCCAAGGAGTGGAATCCAGCCTCCGCCTACCTGGATTGGGGCGTCCGCCTGGCCCTGCTCGGCTTTGGCGCTTCGGCCCTGATCGTCTCCGCCGCCATCGTGAACTCTGGCCAGTAAGTTCGTCGGGCTGAGGCACTCTTCGGTTCAGCCACAATGAAGGCAGCATCATACTTCGCCCTTGGACGGCGCCCTGGGTTCCCTGGGAGTGGTTTTCTATTTGCGGATGCCATAAGCTTTTCGGCGCTGGCGCGCCCGGGCAGCCAGGGCGCGACAAGGGAAAACGAAAAAGGCGCGCCAGCCAAAAGCCGGCGCGCCGTGAACTCAGCGCAATACCACCCAAGAGCTGCGCCTAGTTCCACTCAGGCGCGTTTGCCTGAACCGCCCCGATAGGACCAGTCAAAACGCGCCTGAAGCCATTTGCAGAAGGCTTGAGCAGGACGCCCAAACCGGCTGGACGGCAGCCTCCGCCACTGCATCATGCTGCGCGATGTGTGCTTTCTACATACGCTCTACACAGGTTTTGCTGAAATCCAAGCCCACTGAAAACTCATAAGCCCCGCATTCTAAAGGGACAAAGTGAGGTTTTGCCGGGGAATCCACTCTCTTACACGTCGTAGTAGAGGAAAAACTCATAAGGATGGGGCCGCAGGCGCAACGCATCGTGCTCCTTGCGCTTGGTCGCTACCCACATGTCAATGAAGTCCATGGTGAACACGTCGCCTTTGAGCAAAAACTCGTGGTCCTTCTCCAGCGCGCTAATGGCCTCCTCGAGACTGCCCAGAATCTGCGGCACTTTGGCCATCTCTTCGGGCGGCAATTCGTAAAGGTTCTTGTCCATCGGCTCACCCGGGTCCAGCTTGTTCTGAATCCCGTCCAACCCCGCCAGCAGCATCGCTGCAAACGCCAGATACGGATTGGCCGCCGGGTCCGGCGGCCGATACTCCAGGCGCTTGGCCTTGGGATTATCGCTGTAAGTCGGGATGCGGATGGCCGCCGAACGATTGCGCGAACTGTAAGCCAGGTTCACCGGCGCTTCATAGCCCGGTACCAGCCGCTTGTAACTGTTGGTCGTCGGGCTGCAAAAGGCGCACAAGGCATGGGCGTGCTTCAAGAGCCCGCCGATATAATGCAGCGCCATCTTGCTCAAGCCCGCATACTCGTTGCCGGCAAAGAGCGGCTTGCCTTTCTTCCACAAGCTCTGATGGGTGTGCATCCCGCTGCCGTTGTCCCCAAAGAGCGGCTTGGGCATCAGCGTCACCGTCTTGCCGTGCTTGCGGGCCACGTTCTTCAACACATACTTATAGACCATCATGTTGTCGGCCATCTTGACCAGCGTGTCGAATCGGATGTCTATCTCCGCCTGGCCCGCCGTGGCGACCTCATGGTGCTGCTTCTCAATCTGCAGCCCCAACTCCTCCATCACCAGGCACATCTCGGTCCGAATATCCTGCTGCGTGTCGGCCGGCGCGACCGGGAAATACCCTTCTTTGTGCCGAATCTTGTAACCGGTGTTGGGCGACTCCTCCCGGCCGGTGTTCCAGATGCCTTCCACGCTGTCCACGCTGTAACCGGTGCCGTTGGATTTGGCGTCAAACTGCACGTTGTCAAAGATGAAAAACTCCGCCTCCGGCCCAAAGAAGGCCTGGTCGCCAATCCCGGTGGAGACCAGATATTTCTCGGCCCGCTGGGCGATGCCGCGCGGGTCGCGAATGTAGGCCTCTTTGGTCCCGGTCTCGGCAATCGTGCAGGTCAGGCTCAGGGTCGGCACTTCGCAGAACGGATCGATAAACGCCGTCGCCGGGTCCGGCATCGCCAGCATGTCGGAGGCCTCGATGCTCTTCCACCCCCGGATGCTGGAGCCGTCAAAACCCAGCCCCTCGGTGAAGACTTCCTCCGTCAACTCCCGGATCGGACAACAGAAATGCTGCCAGGTGCCAAAGGTATCGACAAACTTGATGTCCATCATCTTGGCCCCGGTCTTCTTTGCTAACTCAACTACGCTCTTGGGTGTGTTCATGTCTTAGTATATTTAGTTTTCGTTTTGTTCGTGATCGAGGCGCCACGCCCGCCGCCGCCCCCTGCGGTGGACCGGCATGGCGCCTGCGAAATTATAATTGACCGGCAGCGTGGTATCCCTCTTCGCCGTGTTCGGCCAGATCCAGGCCCGAGACCTCGATTTCCGGCGCAACCCGCAACCCAAGGATGGCCTTGACGAGGTAGGCAATAAGGGTCGTCCCGACAACGGCCAGGCACAGAGTAATGCCGATGGCTTTAAGTTGTTCGACCCAGAGTCCGCCTTCCGCAACAAGTTTAGCCAACCCATTCTGCGTGGCAGGATTGGCGGCGTCAAGCTTGTTGCCGACATCAGCCAGGTTATTGGCGAGATTGGGATTGGCCTTGGCGCTGGCGAGCACGCCGGTCAGGAACGCCCCCAACGTGCCGCCCACGGCGTGCACGCCAAAGGTGTCCAGTGCGTCGTCGTAGCCTGCGGCGGATTTTAGCTTCCAGCAAGCCAAGTAGGGAATCAGGCCCGCCGCCAGGCCGATAATCACTGCCCCGGTGGTAGTCACAAAGCCGCACGCCGGGGTGATGACGACCAAGCCCGCCACCGCGCCCGAGCAGAAGCCGAGGATGCTTGGCTTACCGCGACAAATGTACTCTGCCATGGCCCACGTGAACGAGGCCACTGCCGTTGCGAGAGTGGTGGTAGTGAACGCGTTGGCCGCGATGACGTCGGCGGCCACGGCGCTGCCGGCGTTGAACCCGTACCAGCCGACCCAGAGCATACCGGTGCCGACCATGCAGAGCACCATGTTATGCGGCGGCATCGGTTCCCTGCCAAATCCCAATCGTTTGCCCAGGATGAGACAGAGGATAAGCGCCGACCACCCGGATGACATGTGAACCACCGTGCCGCCGGCAAAGTCGATCGCCCGGATCTTGGCCGCCGGGTTCCACACGCCGTTCATCATCCCATCCGAACCCCAGATCATGTGGGCAAGCGGAAAATAGACCACGAACATCCACAGCGTGATAAACAGCAGCACAGCGGAGTACTTCATGCGCTCCGCGATGGCGCCAACGATCAATGCCGGCGTGATGATGGCAAACATGAGCTGATACATCGAATAGACGTTGTGCGACACCCAGGCCCCATAGTCCGTGTTGGGCGTCGAGTCCACCCCGGTCAGGAACTTCCAATCGAGATTGCCCACCACGCCTTTGATGAAGCCGTCTTTGGAGAACGCCAGACTATAGCCGCACAGCCACCAAAGGACGGTCACCAGGCCCGCAATGCCCAGGCATTGGGCCAGCACCGACAACACATTCTTCCGGCGCACCAGGCCGCCGTAAAACAGCGCCAGGCCGGGCAGCGTCATGAACAGCACCAGCGCGGCGCAGACCATTTGGAACGCATTGTGGCCGGGGCCGGGGCCTCCAACCTTCGTATCCAAATTGGTATTCGCCGCGTTGCCGCGCGCGCCGTTATTCATGTAGGCCTCAAGGTCAGCCAGGCGCTCCTCGACACTCGGGGCTTTGAGCTTGGGCGCGGCAGAGGCCGCCGACGCCGGCGCATCGGCCGCCAGCGCCGCAAAGGGCCGCATCGTCAGTGCCAACAACAGGCTGGAGAATACTAGGATTGCTTTCATATTGGTTCGCGCACTCGGATTCAAAGCGTCCCTCGTCACACCGCGCCTTCTCCTTTCTCTTCCGTACGAATGCGCACGGCCTCCTCGATGCGGGAGACGAAGACCTTGCCGTCGCCGATCTTCCCGGTCTTGGCGGCCTTGATAATCGCCGCCACGGCGGCGTCCAAACGCTCGTCGCTGATAACCACCTCAAGCTTTATCTTCGGCAGGAAGTCAACCGTGTATTCGCTGCCGCGATAAATCTCCGTGTGGCCCTTCTGCCGCCCGAAGCCCTTCACTTCGCTCACCGTCATTCCCTCGATCCCCACCTCCCCCAAGGCGTCTTTGACTTCTTCCAACTTAAAAGGTTTGATTATGGCTTCGATCTTCTTCATATCGGCATACGGAACGCTACACGCAAAGGCGCGCTGGCATACCCAGCCAGGCGCAGCAAGTTAATTGCACACCCTGGGTCCTCAACACATGATTCCACGTGACTATTCTTGTCCGCCGACCCCCTGAGCAGCACGGATGCCAACCTGATCCGCTACCAGAGGGCCAGGCCAAAAGGCCTGATTTCATTGGGGAATTTGGCTGCCGGGATATTTCCCGGGAAGGCGCAGGCGTGTTGAGATTTGCGCAGCAAGGCAATTCTCAGCCAGCACCTTCTAGACGCTCCAGAGTCCATGAAATTGTAGCCGTCGCCGACTACGGGTTGGATCCTCCCGGACCGTAACGGCGCATTTCGACACTGCCCCCGGACCGCGAGCCGTCCCTGGCTCGCAGCCGCCACCCATGCGAAACGGCGATCGAACCTCTGGTCCGTTCCCTGCACGGTCGAACGTGCTGCGAGCCGGGGACGGCTCGCGGTCCGTGACCCGTGGGGGCGTTCTCACTCTTTGGGGGCAGTGCCCGGATACGCCCGAGCGTGATGAGCCACAAGGTCGCCGTTGACAATAGTCGCCGTTCGGCTACCGTTGCGCGCTCTGAATAATTGATTGGACCTTGATTTATGCCGAATACGAAGTCAGCCGAACGCCGCATGAGAAACAGCGCCCGCAAGAACTTGCGCAATCGCAGCACCAAGTCGCGTCTCCATACGCTCGAGATGAATTACCTCGAACTCCTCTCCGCCGGCAAAAAGGACGACGCCGCCAAAGAACTGCGGACGCTCAGTTCCGCTTTTGACAAGGCCGCCAAGTCGGGCGTCCTGCATCGCGCCACGGCCGACCGCAAGAAATCACGCCTGGCCCTTCGTCTGGCCAAGGCGAAATAAGCGGTCTCAACCAAAAATAGGTCCTGACCCTTTAAGCCGGTTTGGAAACCGGCGCCCCGGCCCGCCCAACGGGCGGGAACAACTTGCACCCCAGCAGCCCCATCCGGGCCAGACGAAAACGCAACCCCGTCCCCAGGCAACCCAACCCATACGGGATGCTCCGCCGCAGGTTGATGGAAGACGCCTCGGCAAAGTACTTCGTCGGGCAGCTTACCTCGGCAATCGTGAAACCGTGCCACAGGATTTGCGCCAGCATCTGGTTGTCGAACACAAAATCGTCCGAGTTGTCCGCCAGGCGCAGCTTCTCCAGGACCTCCCGCGAGAACGCCCGATAGCCGGTGTGGTACTCGGACAACTTGGCCCCCAGCAGAATATTCTCCGCCAGCGTCAAGCAGCGATTCGACACGTACTTCCAAAACGGCATCCCCCCCCGCAAAGCGTATCCGCCCAGAATCCGGCTGCCCAGCACGCACGGATGCAGCCCGTTGCCGATGATTGAGACCATCGCCGGAATCAGCTTCGGCGTGTACTGATAATCGGGATGAATCATGATGACGATGTCCGCCCCCGCTTCCAGCGCCAGCCGGTAACACGTCTTTTGATTTCCCCCGTAGCCTTTGTTCACCTCGTGGACGTGGACCTGCACCCCCTCCAGGCCCCGCGCGACCGACACCGTGTCATCCCGGCTGCCGTCGTCCACGAGGATGATGCCGTCCACCAATCCCTGCTCCCGCACCTCCGCGTATGTTTGACGCAGCGTCCGGGCCGCATTATAGGCCGGCATCACCACCACCACTTTCTTGTCCCGATACATAAATCTGCCGGGGAAAATGCCTGACCCCGCCCCCGGTTGAGAAGCCTAAAATGCCCCCCATGAAACATGTGCGCGCCTTGATACTGCCGCTATGGGATTCCCGGCGAAGGTACCCCTGACCTGTTTGGGCAACGCCGCACAAGAGCCCCTCAACCCAGCATGAGTTGCATCGCTGGCTGTTGACTCCGCACTTCGCATTCCAACGTGAGGCCAAGGAGGTGGGTCGCTTCCTCAGTGTCGAGGTGGGGACGGAGAGCGCCCGGCTCCGCCTCGACACTCTAACCGGGTCCGGCTCCCTGATAGGCGGTGTGACGGGGTGTACAACAGGCAATTAAAAACAGAGCGGCTTACCTGCTCTGGCGCCGGAGGAGCGGCAGGACACCGAGGCCGAGAGCCAGCAGACCGAAGCTGGAAGGCTCGGGCACCTCTTCAACGTCAAGGAATGCTGGCAAACTCAACCCCGAGACCAGCGAGGCGTTGACCGTCGCCCCAGCGGTGGTGTATTCGCCAATCGTACTGTTGTAGTCCCAGTTCGCGACAAAGAGATCTCCGCCAGAGACCGCGATGCCAAATGGGGAATCCAACCCTGAGACCAGCGCGGCGTTGACCGTCGTCCCAGCGGTGGTGTATTCGCCAATGGTGCCGGCGTTGACATTCGCGACAAAGATATTTCCGCCAGACACCGCGAGGCCCAATGGGACATTCAACCCTGAGACCAGCGAGGCGTTGACTGTCGCCCCAGCGGTGGTGTATTCACCAATCGTGCTGGAGGCCGCGCATGCGACAAAGATATCTCCACCAGACACCGCGAGGCCAACTGGGGAATTCAACACTGAGACCAGCGAGGCGTTGACCGTCGCCCCGGCGGTGGTGTATTCGCCAATCGTGCCGTTGTTGTGGTTCGCGACAAAGAGATCTCCGCCAGACACCGCGAGGCCATAAGGGCCATTCAACCCTGAGACCAGCGAGGCGTTGACCAGCGCCCCAGCGGTGGTGTATTCGGCAATGGTGCCGGCGTTGACATTCGCGACAAAGAGATCTCCGCCAGACACCGCGAGGCCAAGGCCATTCAGCCCTGAGACCAGCGAGGCGTTGACCGTCGCCCCAGCGGTGGTGTATTCGCCAATCGTGCCGCTGCCGTAGTTCGCGACATAGATTTGCCCGCTAACAGTTTCAGGGATGGTCCAAAGCGCGGCGCAAATCGTCAGACCAGTAACAACAAATGAACGGAGCGATGTTTTCATATGCGACCCTTTCTTAACACATTGCCGACTGCGCGTCTGTCAGACAACTTCGGAAAATCATGTAAGGAAATCTCTTACAACATAGGCCAAAATGGAAAAAGTTATTCACAGGGTTATTCACAGTGAAGATTTCGCTGTTTGTTATATTCAGCGGTTTTACCCCCTCTCGACCCCCTCCCCGAAGATGCCCATCCCGCCGATTGGTGACTCCCCTCTCGACATCAGCAGTCCCGATGCCGCCACCCACGCCCAACTGCGGTTTCTTCTCGTCGCCAACAGTTGGTGGCGGTGGTGGCGCCGGATCAGGGCCGGGGTACCGCCACAGAACGGCTTACCGTGTTCCAGGGATGTGTCAGGAATGTTTCAGGGATCCCCATTCTCTCCCCCGCCCTGCCCCCGGGCCAGGCACCCAGAGGCTCAGGGGGACGCTCGCCCTCGCGTCCTTCTTTCTGCCGCGCGCCGGGCTTGGCAGCAGTATCAAGAAGCTCTCTGCCGCCTTTTCCTGCGATTCCTTCTTGCAACCAAGTCTCAATTGCCCTAACTTCCTCGCAGTGAAACAGAAACCGCCGCCGCCATTCCAGGTTCTCGAGGGCCGTTGTGCCGGACCCGAGGTTTGTCCCCTGAGCCGTGTCCAGGCCGGCGCGGTCGTCTGCATCAAGCAGCTTTCCACCGCGCCCGAGGTCACCGACCGGCTGCGTGAACTCGGTTTCTGCGAGGAGCAGCGGATCAAAATACTCTCCCGTCAATCCAACTTCATTTGCCAGGTTTGCAACGCGCGGCTGGGTATCTCCGGGAAGCTGGCGGACTCGATCATGGTGGAAACTGTCTCTGACCCGCTCCCGGAGAAGTGACCTGCGCTGGTTCCGAAATCCTGCAAGCTATGCCGCCCACCCTTCAGCCGCTCACCTCGGTCGCCTTAGGCGCGACGGCCACCGTGGTCGAAATCAAACTGCCGCCCGAAAGCCGTCCGCGGTTAATGGAAATGGGATTGCTCGTCGGCACACCGGTCGAGCTGGTGCGGTTTGCTCCGCTCGGCGACCCGGTCGAGATCAAGGTGCGGGGCTATCATTTGACTTTGCGCAAGCACGAGGCGGAGCAGATTCTGGTGCAAGCCGATGCCTAAACCTGCCCGAGCCGGTCACTCGGCCAGCCGGAGATGAACCCCGTATCCCCCAGCGCTGAGGAGCAGCCTGTCTTGCCCGCTGCAGCCGCCGCGCCTGGTTCGAGCACCACCGGCGCGGCAACCAGACCCACCCCCAAATCTGGCCCGCCGTTGCCGGCCTACATCGTTCTGACCGGCAATCCGAACTCCGGCAAGACGACTCTGTTCAACGGTCTGACCGGTCTCCGGGCCAAAGTCGGCAACTACGCCGGCGTAACGGTCGAGCGCAAAGAAGGCCGCCTGCTGGCCGCGCCCGCCGCCGCGAACGCCCGCGTGCTGGACTTGCCCGGCACCTACAGCCTCAGCCCACAGTCCCTGGACGAGCAAATCTCGCGCGACGTCCTGCTCCACCGGCTGCCCGAGTTGCCCGCGCCCTCGGTGATCGTGGTGGTGGTGGATGCCTCGAATTTGCAGCGCAACCTCTACTACGCCTCCCAAGTGATCGAGCTGGGGTACCCGACGCTGATTGCGCTGAACATGATTGATGTGGCGGAGGAGAATGGGCACCAGATTGACGCCGGGAAACTGGCCGGCGAACTCGGCGTGCCCGTGCTGCCGCTGGTGGCCAGCACCGGCCAGGGGGTGCCTGAACTCCGCCAGGCAATCCTGGCCTCGCTCCAGGCTCCTCTGCGGGCCAAGCCGCGCCAGTTCTCCGAGTTGCCCGCCCTGTTGAAAGCGGAGGCCCTTGCCCTGGCCGGCTTGCTGGCCAAGACTTTTCACGAGCGGCGCGCGCAGGCGGCCGCCGAGGCGCTCCTCATTCTCAGCAATGAAAAGGCTCTCGCTTCCAGCCTGCAACATTACCCGGCCTCCATCCAGGAAGCCGTCTCCGCCGCCCGCCGCCGCCTCGATGCCGCCGGCGTTGACTGGCGCGGCGTGACCATCGAAGGCCGCTACCTGGGCGTGTCGGCCATCCAGCGCGCCGTCACCACCGAGCTGGCGCCCCCGGGCGAAAACTTCAGCGACAGGCTGGACCGGGTGCTGACCCACAAAGTCTGGGGGACAATGATCTTCCTGGCCATCATGACGCTGATGTTCCAGAGCATCTTCACCTTCGCGCGCATCCCGATGGACGCCCTGCAAAGCGGCGTCGGTTGGCTCGGCCACGTTGTGGGCGGACTGATTCCGCCGGGCGATTTGAACAGCCTGCTCGTGGACGGCGTGATTGCGGGCGTGGGCGCCGTCGTTGTGTTTCTCCCGCAAATCCTGCTGCTGTTTCTCTTCATCGGCTTTCTGGAAGACACCGGTTACATGGCCCGCGCCGCCTTTTTGATGGACCGCCTGATGAGCAAAGTCGGCTTGCATGGCAAGAGTTTCATCCCGATGCTCAGTTCCTTTGCCTGCGCAATCCCCGGCATCATGGCCACGCGCACCATCGAAAGCCCCAAAGACCGCCTTGTGACCATCCTGGTGGCCCCGCTGATGAGTTGCTCCGCCCGCTTGCCCGTCTATACCCTGCTCATCGCGGCGTGCATCCCGAACCTCACGGTCCTCGGCTTCCTCAAGCTGCCCGGTCTGACGATGCTTTCCATGTACCTGCTCGGCATCGTCGTGGCCCTCCTCATGGCCTGGCTGTTCAAGAAGACCCTGCTGAAAGGAGAAACCCCCATGCTCATCATGGAGCTGCCCCCCTATAAACGGCCCCTGTTGCGGGTCGTCGTCCGCCACATGTGGGACCGCTCGAAACTCTTTCTGCGCCGCGCCGGCACCGTCATTCTCGGCATCAACATCCTCCTCTGGTTCCTCGCCACCTATCCCCATAGCGCCGAGACCCAACCCGTCCCTCCCGAACAGCGTGCCCGCCTCAAGACCCAACCTCCGCAGGCCCCTCCTCCTGAACCGGCGGCGGCCCTGCACGCCGACACCGCCGCGCTCGACAGCCAAACCGCTGGCGCCAGACTTCGCCAAAGCTTTGCCGGTCGCCTGGGCCGGCTCATTGAACCGGCCATTGCGCCCCTCGGCTTCGATTGGAAGATCGGCATTGGCATCATTACCAGCTTTGCCGCCCGTGAGGTCTTCGTCAGCACCATGTCCATCGTCTATAACGTCGGCAAAACTGAGGCCGACTCCTCCAGCATGACCAGCCTGGCCCAAACCCTCCAAACCCAAAAATGGCCTGATGGCAGCCCCGTCTATACCCCCCTGACCGCCGTCACGCTCATGGTCTTTTACGTCTTCGCCCTGCAATGCGTCAGCACTGTGGCCATCGTCCGGCGCGAGACCAATTCGTGGAGGTGGCCGATCTTCCAGTGGTTGTACATGGGCGTGTTGGCCTGGGGCCTGGCCTTCATCACCCACCTCGGGGGGCGACTGTTCGGCTGGCACTGATGCGGGCTGCCCAAGCCCGGGTCCGTAGAAGACCCGACGCCCGGTTGCAAAAAAAAGTGAAAAAAGGGCTTGCACCGGGCTGGCCCGCAGGCTAAATTCTGATGCGGATAACGGCAATGACCGTCGCATTAGCGAACATGAATTCGCGACAGACATCACGGTCGCGGCAGACATCACGGCCTCGAGGGTTTACGCTCATCGAGATGCTCACTGTGATCACGACCATTGCGATCCTCGCTGCCCTCCTCCTCCCCATTTTAAGCAAAGCCAAGATCAAGGCCCAGCGCACCGCCTGCCTTTCCAATCTCCGGCAACTGGGCCTCGCTTGGGTCATGTACAAGGATGATAATAACGGCTTCCTGTCCGAGTCCTATCCAACCAACAATCCCGACGTATGGGTACAAGGTGACATGACCAATCCCAACCAGGCCGGCGATGCTGGTTTGATCCGCCAGGGCAAACTCTACCCCTACAACGGCAATGTCCTCATTTACCATTGCCCGACCGACCAAGGCGTTTGCATTAGCGGGACCGTAGTCCCCACGGTCCGCAGCTACTCCATGAACTGCTTCATGGGCGCGCGCGACCCGACCCTTGGCCCGATCCCCTCCACCGCCGCCGGCTACGTTCCGTTTTATGCGAAAGACAGCGACATCCCGAACCCGTCCCAAATGTGGGTCCTGATCGAGGAAGACGAGCGCAGTATCAACAACGGTTTCTTCATCACCGACCCCACCGCCGGCATTTGGTTTAGTTTCCCCCCCATATCCGTTCATCGCCACAACTACAGCTACGTCCTCGATTTCGCTGATGGGCATTCCGAAATCTGGCGCTATAATGACCCGCGCTCGTTCCAGGTCAGCGTGAACCAGACCGAGCAGCCCGGCGACACTGACCTCGCAAGCCTGGCCCGCGCGACCTCGACCCCGAAATAACCCGCCGCGGTAACGCCTGCGGCATAGTCATTCCTCTTGCTACTGAACCTGCGGGTATAGAACAACGCGATAGAACTTCTGCGCGTTGGTGCAAAGGTTGTCGGAAGCGGTGACGGCGCTGCCGGTCGCGGTGATTAGACTGCCCATTAGACCGCCCAGATAACTCCAGTTGGTCGAGGCCAAACTGGATTTATACTGCAAGCGATACTCTTGCCCCACCGCGGCGCTCCAGGTCAGGCTAAGCGTGCAATTCGAACGCACCACCGACAGGAACACCGGCGGGAAGACAACTGTCAGGTGCGCCGCCGCGCTGGTCACCGAACCGAGGGCGTTGCTTACCAACACCGAGTAGGTCCCGGCATCGGCCAAGGAGACGTTGGCGAGGCTCAAGATGCGATTGGTGGAGCCGGACAGGTTGCCCCCATCCACCAGGTTGGTGCCGTTTTTCTGCCACTGATAGAAGAATTGCCGGGCCCCGGAGACCGCCGGGTTGAACAGCACGTTGGCTCCGCCGAGGACCGCCTGGCTTGCAGGTTGAGCCGTGATTTGGGGCGGGCCGGTGAAGCTGAGCCGGAAGATGGTGCCCTGGCCTCCCGGGCCGTTGGTAGTTGTCGTGCCATACAGATTGCCATCGGTATCCTCCACGAGCGCGGCGGCCGGCTGGGCGCCGTCATCGAAGCCATCGAAAAAGACGAACGTGGCGAAGGTGCTGCCGTTGGGAGACACCCCGAAAACCGTGCCATAACCGGTGAGGAGATCGGAAAGGGTCGTGCCATACAAATTCCCATCAATGCTCTGCACCAGCCCGGCTTGAGGATAAAGACCATCCGGGTTAAGGTAATTACCAAATGAGTGCAAAGTCGTCAGCGCGCCATTCGGAGTCAGCTTGAAAGCCGTGCCCGGGCTGCCCAGCCCGCCCAAGGTGGTTGTGCCGTAGAAATTGCCATCGAGGCCCTGGACCAGCGCCCCAGCCGGCGTATAGCCATCGCGGCCACCGGTAAATGAGTAAATGGTGGTGAGCACACCGCCGGGGGTGAGCCTGAAGGCATTGCCCTTGCCGTAAGCGCCGCCGTAGGGCGTCAGGCCGTAGAAATTGCCATCGGCCCCCTGCATCAGCGCGCCGGTGGGACCGTTGCCGTCCAAGCCGCCGGTAAACGAGTAAAGGTTGGTGAAGGCGCCGGCGAGAGTGAGTTTGAAGATATTGCCATAGCCGTAGGTGCCGCCGGTTGGCGTCGTTCCATAGAGGTTGCCATCGCTGGCCGACAGCAGCGGGGCAACGGGAAACCTGCCATCCACGCCACCCGCAAAGGAGTAGAGGTTGCTGAGCGCGCCCTCCGGAGTCATTTGGAACACGTTACCGACCCAGTTGGTCCCCCCGTATTCCGTCGTGCCGTAGAGATTGCCATCGCTGCCCTGGACGAGCGCGGCTTGCGGCCCCACGCCATTGGTGCCTGCGAACGAAACAAGAGTGGTCAGAATCCCATTGGTGGTCATGCGGAATGCGGTGCCCAAGCCGAGGGGGTTACCAGCCTGGCCATATTGCGTCGTGCCATAAAGATCGCCGTTGGTGGCCAACATCAGGCCGTTGGGGGTCAAGCCGCCCCCGCTCGCGGGGCCGAACCCGACCAGCGTCGCCAGCCGCGTCCCTGGCGCGCTCACCGGAATAACGGTCAGCACGGCGCCAGTGCTAGTGACCGAGGCGAGGGCATTGCTGACGATGACCGCGTAGGTTCCACTATTGGTTTCGAGGACATTGAACAGCGTCAAGGTACTGGTAGCCGAGCCGGAAAGGTTGCCGCCGTCGGCCAGGTTGGTTCCGTTCTCTTGCCATTGGTAGAAAAGGGGCAGGTTTCCGAAGGCAGTCACGGCAAACGTCACGGTTGCGCCCGGCGCCGGCGATTGGTTGGTCGGCTGTACGGTGATAAAAGGCGGAGAGGATGTCACCGACAGGACCGCGTCGGCGCTCCGCGCCAAACCGAGAGCGTTGCTAACGATCACGGAATAAGTTCCGCTGTCGGCCAGGGATACGTTGCCAAGAGTCAGGAGGCGGGCGGCAGAGCCGGAGAGGTTGCCCCCATCGACCAGGTTGGTCCCGTTCTTCTGCCACTGGAAGGAAAACGGGCTGGTGCCGAAGACCGCGACGCCGAGCACCACGTCGGCTCCCACATACACTGACTGGCTGGCGGGCTGGCTCGTGATCTGCGGCGCGCCGCTGAAGCTGAGCCGGAAGATGACGCCTTCGTCGCTGGCGCCGCCGTTTTGGGTCGTCCCCAGCAAGCTCCCGTCTGCATCCTCTATCAGCGCAGCCTCGGGATTCGCGCCCGCGTAGCCGTCGAACGCGACCAGCGTGGTCAGCGAGCCACCCGGCGTCAGCCTGAACACCGTGCCGTCCCCGTAGGTGCCGCCGTAGGCGGTCGTGCCGTAGAAATTGCCGTCACTGCCTTCAAGCAAGGGTGCCATGGGATAACTGCCGTCGCTGCCGCCGGTAAATGAATATAGATCGGTGAGCGCACCCACCAGCGACCATTGGAAAACTGCGCCATTGTTAAACGCGCCGCCGCCGGTCGTCGTGCCACAGAATGTCCCGCCCGCCTGCGCCAACCCTGCCAGAGGAAAGGCGCCATTGGTGTTATTGAAGGAAGCCAGAGTGGTCAGAGTGGTCAGTGCGCCACTGGCAGTTATTTGGAACACGGTGCCATACCCATAAGCGCCGACTTGGTAGGTCGTGCCGTACAAATTGCCATCGCTGCCTCTGAGCAAACCCGCCGCCGGGAAGCCGCCATCCGAGCCAGCGCTGAACGAGTAAAGCGTCGTCAGCGTGCCGTTGGTGGAGATTCTGAAGGCCGTGCCAAAGCCCGCTGCCCCGCCCTGGTAGGTCGTGCCGTAGAAGTTGAGATCGCTGCCCAGCGTCAGCCCGGCATACGGCAGGTCGCCATTCGTGATATTGAGCGAAATCAAATTGGTCAAGACGCCGCTCGCTGTCACCCGGAATACCGTCCCATTGTCATAAGCCCCGCCCTGGAAGGTGGTGCCGTAGAAATTACCATCCGGGCCCTGTGCCAACGCGGCAAAAGGAGTCGCGCCATCGTTCCCCCCGGTAAAGGAGTAAAGGCCCGTAACCGCGCCGCCATCGGTCATTTGAAACACCGTTCCCGCCAGGTTCGTTCCGCCGTGTTGAGCAGTGCCGTAGAAACTGCCGTTGGCGACCCGCAGCAGCCCGTTCGGGTTGCCGCCATCGCTGCCGCCCGTGAACGAATACACCGTGCTCAGGGTCGTCCCCGGCGCGGTCACCGATGTGACCGTCAGCACCGCTCCGGAACTGGCTGCCACCCCGTCGGCATTGCCCACCACCACGGAATACGTTCCCGCATCGGCCAACGACGCGCTCGCGAGGGTCAGGCTGCTCGAAGCCGAGCCGGAAATGTTGCCGCCGTCGCTTAAGTTCGTTCCGTTCTGCTCCCACAGATAGAACAGCGGCTGGTTGCCAACCGCCGTAACCGTGAACGTCACCGTCTCGCCCGCCAGCACCGTCTGGCTGCTCGGCTCAACCGTAATCACCGGGCGCCACGGGAAGACCGCCAGAAACGCCTCGGTGCTGACGACCGCTCCGGCGGCGTTGCTCACGATGACCGAGTAAGCCCCCGCCTCGGCGGGCGTTGCGTTGCTGATCACCAGCGTGCTCGCGGCGGACCCGGAGACGTTGCCGCCATCCGTGAGATTGGTCACATACAGGCCGTTGTCGTATTGCCACTGGTAAGACACCCACGCGCTGTTCGCCACTCCCACCGTAAAGCTCGCCGTCATCCCCTCGAATACCGTCTGGTTGGTGGGCTGCGACGTAATCACCGGCGGCGCAACGATGTCCAGGTTGACTGTGCCGCTCTGGCCCAGCCGATTATTCAGGTTGGTGAACCACAGCGTGGCCGCGTAATTGCCGACCGCCAAGCTGCTCGCCGCCCCGGTCAGCGTCACGGCTACCGTCGCAGCCGGCCCGCCATTCGTGAGCATGCCGCTGGCCGGTGACACACTGAGCCAGGGGGCCGTATTGGCCAGCGTCCAACTCAACGGAGCATTGCCGTCGTTGGTCAACACAAAACCTTGCGCCGCCGGGCGGAAGGGACCGCCGAACGGGCCGGTGAACGCGAGCGGCGTTGCGGGTGTAATGCTCAACGGAACGGGCGGTACCAGCAACGCCGAGATGAGGTTGCTCCCGTTGGGGGTGCCCCAACCGGTGCACAGGTCGTAGCCGGGGCAGGCGAAAAACTTGTTGGGGCCGCAGCAACCATTGGTGGTGTTGCCGGTCGTAATGTCGTGGAAGACCAAGGCATAGCTTGACGATTTGCCGATGGCATAGATGGCCGGGTTGATAAACCCGACGCTGGGCTGGCCGCTGGCCGCCGCCTGCTGATTGATCAGCGCGGCAAAGCCCGCCCACAAAGGCGCCGCGGCGCTCGTCCCGCCTATCACCCCCTGCTCCCCGTGGTCTGCGATCAGCCAGATACCCGCAGCGACGCAGGCCACGTCCGGCAGGTTCCGCATGGCCGTCGAGCCTCCGTTGCAGGTCATATCCACCCCTTGCTGCCAGTTCGGGATCGCGTAGTTGGTGCTGCTCCCGCCCCCGCTGCCGACATACGTGCCGTTGGGTTGTCGGCCCGCGTTCCACACCGTCTCCGACAGCCAGGCCCCGCCGGGCGCGCTGGTGGTTAAGGATGTCCCGCCGACGACCGTGATATTCGTGCTGTCGGTCGGGGGATAAGGAGCGCACGCTCCGCAATAAGCCCCGTAGTCCCCGGAAGCCTGGAAGAACGATTGCCCCTGCGCCGCCAACTGCTGGAAGATCTGCTCCTGGGCGGCGGTGGGAGAGGCTGGCCAGGACCAGGACGAGCTGAGTTGCCGCGCCACCGGCTGTCCGAGGTTATTCGTGTCCGTCGCCATCCGGTTCAAAAGGTCATAGGGATTGCTGCCCGGCGCCGCCTCATAGACGATCACCCTCGACAGGCCCGGCGCCATGCAAATCGCCATGTCAATGTCCAGCGCTACCTCGACGTTATTGCCGCCCGGCTGCCCGCTAAACCCGTCCACTAGCACATTGGTCACGGTGACGTTCGGCAGCCCCGCCAGGTTCTCGTAAGCCAGCACGTCACTGGTGAAGTAGCCGTCAAACTCCAGCAACCCCACCGCCTGCCCCGCGCCGTCCAGCCCCACCCCCGGAGCGTAGGCCGCCCGGAAATCCCGCCCTATGAACGTCCCTCTTGGTCCCGCGCCCGTCCCCCACGGCTCCGCGTTGGGCGCCGCCTCGGAGATTTTGCGGAAGGAGAAGGCGGCCTGACTCGCCGGACGCGGCAGCGCATAGTTGTCCAGCCCGCTCACGGCCAATACCGGCACCGCCAGATCGAGTGACGGCTCCACATCCGGCGCATAGAACGTCCGCCCCTCCGTCGGGTGCTGATAAACGTGCAGCCTTACCTGGAACGTCTTCTCGATGTCCCCCACCGCCCCGCTCATATCCACCAGCGTCCGGTTGGGATGTGTGCCCGTGACCCGCAGACTGTTGGCTTTCGCATACGCGATCACCGCCTCATAATCCTCCGGCGTCGGGCCAAACCGCTCCGCGAACTCTCCCGGCGTCAGGTATTGGCGGTAACCCCGGCTGGCGGGGTCATAAAGCTGCCCCAGCAAGCCGGCCAGCGCCTCCCGGTTGCGCAACGGCAGCCCGATCACCAGCTCCAGCCGGTTTGTGCTCGCCAATCGCTCCAGCGCCGGCAGGCGCCCCACCGCCGGCGGCACGTGGCCCTGCAACGTCTGTCTTTCCCCCGCCCGCGCGGGCGTACCCTCTGCCAGCCACGCCGCGCAGAGCAAGGCCAGAAGTCCCGCTACAAGCCGCGGTCCTTGCCTGTTTGCAGTTGGGTGAACACCGGAGTTTGCACATTGGTTGGTAAGCTTTCTCATATAGCACATGCCCTTTCGATTGGCTCCACTGAACCAGAACCGACCGGTTACATCAAGCACTTTCCTCCGCGCCGCTCAATCGGTAGGGCGCGCTGTCCTCAGCGCTCCGTGGCTGGCAACCACCGCGACCCAAACTTCTCCGGCTATCAACTATCACCCCCCCGGCTATCTCTGGACAGCAAGCGCGGCTGGCCGCCCGCCCAACGCCCTCCTCACATTATCCACACACCGTCCTCACACCGTCCTCACACTGCTGCAGAGCCGACTTTGGCATGGAGCCTTTCGGGGGATCACCACAAAACCGACAAATTAACAGATAATTGCTGTCATGCGGGAGTCGGAACGCCTGACCCGTGCGCCCCCGGCTATCAACTCCTCAAGTTTGGAACACGCTTGGAACCAGCGTGGTACTACGGTGTTGCTACGGCTCCACGACGGCCTTTCTCCCGCGACTCCGCCAGCCCGCCGGCTCCCCCAAACGGCCCCGCTCCCCGCCCCACCCGCCAAACCCGGCAAATTGACGGCTGGCAATTGACGCCCTGAGCCTCAGCGTGCGCGTACCGCCGGAGTGCGCCCGTCCTCGGGCGCAGCAGGCTCCGACCCGCCCGGCACGTTGGAATGTTCCAAGACTCCATTGCTTGCGGACGTTGCTGCGCCCGAGGACGGGCGCACTCCGGCCCCAGCCAATTCGGTCCTTGACGAGAATCCGCGCCCCGGCTTTCATTCTCGCATGGCAGGAACGACGTTTCTGGAGCTCCCGCAGGCAGGCGCCCGGCCAGGGAGTGGAGGATAATAACATTATTAGTCTGTGAGGCGGCCCATGCAAGAGCACGACAAATTCGAGGTGCAGTTCCGCTTTGCAGTTGCTGGCCTATTGCAGGTTATCCTATTTGTGTTTGGGCTTGATCAGTTGACCAGGTATCGGGATTACAGCCACGAGATTTGGAAGCACTTTTGGATCTCCGCCGCCGCCGCAGTAGCAGTTGCCGTTGTGTGGCCCTTGCTTCGGCGGGGAGCCGTCTGGCTACGTGTTTTGGCCGCGCTATTCTGTTTGTTCCCGTTCCTGCTGTTTTGCTATGTGATTGCGGCTCACTTCGACATCCTCCCTAAGTGGATGAAATGAAGACAACCACCGCCATCTTCGTGCTCTTGCCGATTGCGTTCGAGACCTATGTGTGGTCTCTCCCACTCCCAATAGATGACCCGATGTGGATACTGTTTGCAGTGTGGATTTTATTGAACATTGCCTGCTTGGCCTGGGGCATTTTCATTCGCAGCAAACATCCCCGGCTGGCGTGGTGTTGCTTCATAGCCTGCGGCTTGCAGGCGCTCATCGTTCTCTTGCCGGCATTTATTCCACCAGGCAAGACAAAGACCGTACCGGCTACGGCGTCGCGCTGCTTGCGGTCTCACCCGGCTGCTGCAGGCAATCGCCGGATTACGTCTCTCTTGCATTCCGGGCACATTTGGACCGCCGCGCCCGAGCAGTATTGTTATTGGTCCATACAACGCAACGCCTTGCTTCCGAAATAGCGCCTGAAGTGGGCGGCCTCGTAGCGGATAGCCTCTGTAGCACTGCGCGCGGCTGCCAAATCCTTCGCCCAGGCCGCCAACTACAGCAGCCGCAGCAAGAGGCTCAAGGTCGCTATGAGGCCCAGGCCGAGGAAGAAGTTCGTGAGCACGAGGGCCTTGTGGTGCTTGAGGATTTCGCCCAGCACCGCGTGGATGGCGAGGTAGAGGAATCCGCCGCCGACGTGCGCCACGACGGCATCCAGCCAGAATGCCGAGATGTGGGGCAGGAAAACCAGGCCCAGCACGCCACCCAACAGGGTGGTGGACTCGACCGCGGCCACGCGGGCCAGGGTTTGCGCGCGGCTGAAACCCGCGCCCAGCAGCAAAGCGCCCAGCGCCAGGCCCTCCGGCACCTTGTGTACGCACACGGCCATGACAAGCGAGAAATTCAGCACATGGCCGCCGGGGGCGTGCGCCGCTTCGGCCTCGTGACCCGCCGCCAGCGCCACGCCGTCCGCCGTGCAGTGAACGGCCAGGGCCAGCATCATCGCGCCGGCGATCTCACTGAAATGGTGGGCGGCGGCTTCGTCGAAATGGCTCGCCGCGCAAGCCGGGCAGACGTGATACAGGTATTTGCTGATAAAGAAGAAGACGGCGTAGCCGGAAGCCAGGGCCAGCAAGACCCCCCACCAGCGCACTCCTTCGAGGCACTCCGGCAGGATGGCAAATAGGGTCACGCCCAGGAGCGTGCCCGCGCCAAGGCTGATCAAGGCGCACAGCCGCTCGTGCGAGCTGCCTAGCGACGCGCCCAGAGCACCCCCGCCGACAGCCAGCGCAAAGGCCAGCGTCACGTAGGCGAGAGAGAGGTTTTCCATGATGGTTCAGGGGAGCCTTGGCCCTCCGCCGCCCCGATTCAAGCGGACCATCTTCCGGGCGAGGAAAGCCAGGCTGTAGATCACGCCGAGCAGGACCACATCCGCCGGCCCAACCGGAAGGTCGTACCGGTAAGCGATGCAAAAGCCGACAAAAGAAACCGCGCCGCCCAGCAGTGAGGCGAAGACGGTGAGCTGCCGCATGTTGGCGGCAAAGAGATGGGCCGTCAGCGCCGGGATCAGCAGGAAGCCAAAGGCGATCAGCGGGCCGACGCTCAGCACGGCCATTGACACAGTCAACCCAATCAGCAGATACAACAACGCGTCCCACGCCACCACGTTCTTGCCGAGCGTGGCCGCCATCGCGCGGTCGAACGAAACCAGCAGCAACTCCCGGTGAAACAACGCCAGTGCCACCACCACCACCGCCAAAGCCGCTCCCGTCAGCGCCAGATCAACGTTATCAACGGTGATAATCTCCCCCTTCATCAGGTCCAGCCAGCCGACCTCCGAGTAGCGGTTCTTCGAGAGCAGCAGGATGCTCAACGCCGCCGCCACCACGTAGGCGCTGCCCAGCCGCCCTTCCGGCAGGCCGCGCCGCCGCCGGTCCAGAAACGCCAGCACCAGAATCGCCGACAGGGAAAATACCGTCGAACCGGCATAGGCCAGCAGATGTTCACTATGGAGGGCGTGCTCCGGCTGCAGGATGCCGAGCCACATCGGCACGCACAGCGCGATGGCCACGCCCGTCGAGGAGATTTGCGGCAAGGCCACACCCATGAATACGAGCCGGCGCAAAACGAGAAACACGCCGACCAGCGGACAGGCGAACCCAATGAGCACGCTGGTATAGACCGAATTCCGCAGCAGGAAATCGGGCGCGAGGATTTGACGGAGTGTTTCCATATTAACCGCCGACCTCGATGTCCAACACCTCGGCCAGGTGCTCGGGCCGGAGCAGTTCAGCGGCCGTCCCGGTGCGGACTGTGCCTTGATGGAGCCAGATGACTTGCTGCGCATGATGGCGGACCAGGTGCAAGTCGTGGGTGACCAGCAGAATCGTCAACCGCCGCTCCTCATGGACCTGGGAGATGAACGCCAGCAGGGCCTGGGTGGCGGCGGCATCGACGCCTGCGGTCGGCTCGTCGAGCACGAGAATATTGGGTTTGGTGGCCAGGGCGCGGGCAATGAGCACGCGCTGTTTTTGGCCGCCGGAAAGCTCCGCAAACCGCTGGCGGGCGAACTCCTCCGCGCCGGTCGCTTGCAGGCACTCGCGCACAAAGGCCCGCTCGCTTTGCGGGACCAGCCGGCCCGGGCCAACCCGCCCATACACGCCCATGAGCGCCACGTCGTAACCGGTCACCAGATAGAGCGGGTCGAACTGCGTGGCTTGGGGCACGTAACCGAAAACGGGAGCGGCCCCGGCAGGCGCGCTGAAGCGGATGCCCCCCGCGATGGGCGGCTGGAGACCCAGCAGGGTCTTGAGCAGGGTGGATTTGCCCGACCCGTTGGCGCCGAGAATGGCGGTGAAACTGCCACGCGGGATGGACAGCGAAATGCCGGAAAGCACCGGCTGGCTGTCATAGCCGATGGCCAGGTTGTCGAGTGTAATGAATGGCTCGCTCATGGGCAGTCCAAGCGGGCCTGCCGGACGCGACGGACGCCCCGGCAGGGCCACAAGTCCGGCGGCCAGACTATCCTCGTTTTGCCTCAGCCGCAACCAGTGTGTGGACGATATAGTCCATCATCTCGATATAGGTGCTGGTGTGGGGAACGCCCCCGGGCATGATCGGCAGTTTCACCAGCGTGGCCCCGGTCTCTTGGGCGATGAGCCTGGGCACCCTTTCCGGGAACTGCGGTTCGCGGATCACGATCGGGACATGCTCGGTTTTCATGCCGGTGATGGTTTGCTCGATGTGCCGCGGGGTGGGGTCAATGCCCGGCTTCAACTCAATCGTGCCGAAAACCTTCATCCCGAAGCGTTCGGCGAAGTATTCCCACTCCTCGTGGTAGGAAATGAACTGGACGCCTTTGAGCGGTTTGGCCTCCGCCTGCCACTGGGCAATCTTCGCGTCAAGCTTGGCCAGGTAGGCCGCCCGATTGCGAGCGAAGTCCGCCTGGTACTGCGGGGCAATCGCCACCAGCGCTTCGTAAATGTGCTGGATGGCCGTCTTGGCCAGCACCGGATCGAGCATGTAATGCGGATTCCCATACGGATGCACGTCCCCTTCCGAGTGGTCGGTGGATTTGGGCACCGCCAGCGGCACGATGCCGGGCGAACAATCCACGTAGCCGGGTTTGCCGTATTGGATGCGGGGGTTCTTGCTGGCTTCCAGCAACGCGGGCAGGAACGCGTGTTCGCAGCCAAATCCCACGGAGACCATCAGGTCGGCCCGGTTCATCACCGGCACGAAACTCGGTTTCATGGGCACGCCGTGGGTGTCTTCGACGCCCGTGGCGAGGCTGAACACTTCAACGTGATCGCCTCCAATCTCGCGCGCGAAGTCGGCCAGGTCGGTCAGCGTGGTCACCACGCGAATTTTGGCGGCTTGAGCCGGCGAGGGTGCGAACCCAATCGCCGCAATGGTCGCCGCTGACAATAGATGGAACAGTTTCGATTTCATACTCAACTCACTTAACTCATTTGACTTAATTAACTCAACTAACTCATTTCATGGGGTCAGCGTTGCTGCCAGCCATGCGCATGGGAACCGATGATCCACGCCCATTGCAGGTAAATGGCGTCGTCCGGGTGCAGGCCGGAGACCGCGTTGTGGTCCGTGTGGGTGTACTGCAGCCGAAGTTGGTTCCAGTGGCTCAGCGCCCAGGTGATGTAGGGCGAGTAAGCGACCGTCACGTCATTGTGGTTTTCGGCGCTTTGCACGTAGTCAAACAGGAATCCCGCGCTCCACTGCCGGTGCCATTTGTAGGTCACGTACGAATACAGGCCGACCGAGCCGACGTTGCCATCATAATCGTCGCCGCTGCCGGGTTTGCCGTCCGGGTCGAACAGGTAACGGCTGTCGCTGTAGAGCACCTCCGTGCCCCAGTCCAACCTTTGGAATTGATTGTTCCGCAGCGGAACATAGCTCACTTTCAGGTCGAACCCCGCGACGCGGCGCTCCTTTTCGGTCAACGTCGTGACCCCGTTGGGCTGCGCCAGCGCGCCGCCGAGATTCTGGGTGCTGGGATTGATTAATCCCGATACACCCGTTTCCAATTGCAGGTCCGGCGTCAGGTCAAAATACGTCGAGAGCCGGCCAAAGTAATTGAGGCCGCTTAAGGCGCGGTACGAGCCAGGGTCGTTCGGCGGGATATCGCCGCCGAACCCATCGCCCAAGCCCGCTGTCAAGCTGACGTAGTGCGGCACCGGCAGCAGCCAATTCACTTGCGCCCCATCGGTCCGGGACTCCCCGCCGATATATTCTTCGAGCGCCAGCGGACGATTCACAAAGGGCAGTTCGTGATCGTGGATGTAGGAGAGTTTGCCAAACTCCCCGAAGAACCGGCCGGCCTTCAACTCCAGGTTCCAGGGCAGCGAGGTCGTCTGCAAGGCGGCCTCCTCGACGCCTAACGTCGCCTCGCCCGTTTGAGAGTCGGCCGACGCATTGATCACCGCGTAGCCCTTCGCAAAAGGATCGACGGAGGCGGCAATGTTCAGCTCGACCGAGCGCTGATACACATCGAACCCGCCGGGCCGGTCGCTGCCGGTATCCTCCGACCCTTTGCTGCGGTAGGAGAAAACCGTTTCTCCGACCAGGCCAATGGACGGATTGAATTCGCTGGGCAGGATTTTCTTCGCGGCTTCACTCACTTTGTCCACCTTCTCATTCAATTCCTGCAACTGCGCCGCCACCGCGCCCGCCGGGGCGGCATTGCTTTGAACCCCGGCCACGGCGTTCGTCGCGTTAGCGATTTGCTGCTTGAGCGCCTCGATCTGCGCCTGTTGCTCGCGAATCAGGCGCTCGAAATTCTCGCGCATCTCGCGCTGCTGCTTCTCGAACGATTCCTGGATTTGCTTCAACCGCTGGTCGAGCTTGTCCACTTCAATTGTCTCCTGGGCCTGAGCAATGATGGCGCTCAGGCAAAGGGCAGAAGACCACCCTAAAACGTATTTCAGCTTCATACTTTCTCTTCCAAACACGCGAACGCGCCAAGCGTCCGCAAAAGATTAAAGACTCCCCTCAGTCAACAACCAAAGGAGGGTTGCGGGTTGAGAGCCGAGAGCGGGGAGTGTTTTCCCCGGCTCTAACCAACAACCGTTTGGGAAGAGAAAAGGAAAGGTGGAGCGCGGCTCGGAGAAAGCCGGTAATCGCAGGCGGGAACAAATTGAACTTCGGCGCGGCAGACCGCCGCGACCGCGACCGGCGCCGGGGCCGGCGCAGTAATGGCGGCAAACCCGGCGAGCAACGGGTGCTGCTGGATTTGGGTGATCAGGCAGTTGTGATCGGGAGCTTGAGCATCCCGGTGGAGGAGATGGTGAAGCTCGGGCGAAATCGCCAGAGCGAACGTTGCGATCCACAGCAAAAGCATCAAACCGGCGACACTAACCCTGCCGCCAGCGCGCGAACGCCTTGATATACTCCAGAACTTCACTTTCTGCGCATAATGCAGCAGATTTCATCTAATGCAAGTAGAAGCATTTAAGCGACAAGGGGCCGGTTCGCCGCCACGGCGAGCGTCAGCACCGCCGGGGAACGTTGTCCAGCAGTCTGCGAATGGGGCATCACATTTCCCCTTGCGCAACTGGACCGAATCCTGCTTGCATTACGTCCAATCTCGGATTATATGACCGGCGTGAAGTTTTGGACGACGTCAAAGCGTCAGCGCAACGGCAGCCGTCTGGCCGCCGTCGCGGTGATGATCTCGCTATGGGCCGCGCTATGGGCCCTCGAGATGTCGCCAGACCTTCATCGTTTCCTGCACGAGGATGCCCAGAGTCCCGACCACCACTGTTTAGTCACTCTATTCCAGCACCACTTGTTGCTGTCAGGCTTCGTCGCCGCTGCCACGCCGCCGCTGCCCGTTGTTTCGTGGACCCCGCTTACCTGTGGCGGTTTTCAGTTTTATCCTTCTTACGATTACCGGCTGACCCCCAGCCGCGCTCCCCCTGCCGTTTAGTTCTCTTGTTTCGCGCAATCCCTGCGTTGTGTTCAGCGCGGGGAACTTGCGTGCTTCCCTAAACTGATCTGCCTGGCGCCACCCCGCTCGGCGGGCCTTTTCCCAGGCTGTTAACGAACGCAACTGTTTTGTCAACGAGAACTCTGGATTTGAAACGTAAGTATTATCAATTATTTATTGTATGAAGGCTCATTTTTGTCTGACTCGAACGCGCTCGACCGATGGTCGAGGCAACCCCCGGAATGCCCGGGTTTATCGCGCAGTCATTCTGCTGGTCTTACTAGCGTGTGGCGGCGCCACCGCCATCGCCCAGACCAATAATCCGCCGGTTTCGCCGGCCAGTCCCGGTGGCGGCAACTCCACGAATACCGTCGGCATCTCTACGAATGCCGTTGGCAACTCTACCAATGTCGTCAAGCTCGCGCCCACCACGGTGGTCGGCAAGCTGGACGTCGCGCGTAATCAGATTGTCCCTGATTTGGGAGCGACCGTTTACACGATGAACGAGGCGCAAATTGCCGCCCTGCCGCAAGGCGAGAACGCCCCGTTCAATACGGTGCTGCTGGCGACGCCGGGCATGGCGCAGGACTCCGCCGTCAACGGAGACCTGCACCTCCGCGGCGAGCACGCCAATATCCAATACCGCATCAACGACGTGCTGTTGCCGGAAGGCATCACCGGGTTTGGCGAGGAACTGGACACCCGATTCGTGGACAGCTTGCGGCTGATCACCGGGTCCCTGCCGGCCCAATACGGATTCCGCACGGCGGGCGTGGTGGACCTCACCACCAAGAGCGGGGCGTTCGCGCCCGGCGGGGAGGCCTCGGTCTATGGAGGCAGCTACGACACGATCAAGCCCAGCTTCGAAGTGGGGGGCTCCAAGGGGAACCTGAACTATTTCGTGGATGGCAGCTACGATCACAATAGCCTCGGCATCGAGAACCCGACCTCGAGCGCAACGGCGATTCATGACGACACCGATCAGTTCAAGACCTTTGCCTATTTGTCCTACATTATGGACGATACCAGCCGCATCAGCGTCATGGGTAGCGCCTCCTACGCCGATTTCCAGGTCCCCAACACGCCCGGCCTGCCCGCGGGCACAAATAGCAACGGCATCTTCTGGAATCAGGTTGGCTCTGGCTTGCCTGCGACTTTCAACTCCAGCGACCTGAACGAAAACCAAAACGAGCAGAACTATTACGCGGTGGCCGCTTACCAGAAATCGCTCGAAGATTTCAACCTGCAAGTCGCCGGCTTTGGCCGCGTGAGCACCGTGCACTTCACGCCTGATCCGGTGGGTGATCTTTACTTCAACGGAGTCGGCAGCGACGTGGACCGGAAGCTCTACTCGGGCGGGCTGCAAGCGGATGCCAGTTACAAACTGGGGGAGAGCCACACCTTGCGGGGAGGTCTCATGGTGCTGGATGAATACCTAACCGCGGACACGACCACCACGGTGTTTAATTTGGATGCGAACGGAAACCCAACCGGGCTGGCATATCCGATCGTGGACAACACCGCCGCGCACGCCTTGTTTATCGGGGTTTATTTGCAGGACGAGTGGAAGGTTCTGCCCAAAGTGACGCTGAACTATGGCGCTCGGTTTGACCTGTATTATGCCTCCTTTGATAAGGAGAACCAGCCCAGCCCGCGCGTGAACCTGATTTATCAACCTACTGACGCCACAACGTTACATGCGGGGTATGCGCGGTATTTCACGCCGCCGCCGCTGGAAAACGTGCCTTCGACGAGCGTCGCTAAATTCGACGGCACCTCGAACGCGTCGGGGACGGATCTGGACGATCATGCCAGGGCCGAACGCGCCAACTATTTCGACGCGGGCATCAGCCAGAAGCTCGCCCCCGGCTTGCAAGTCGGCGTGGACGGCTATTACAAGAATTCAGTCCAGCAGCTCGACGATGGCCTCTTTGGACAGACCCTCATCTTGCAGGCGTTCAACTATGCTGAGGGCAGGATCTATGGCGTCGAGTTCACCACCTCCTACACCACCGGCGGCTTCTCCACTTATGCCAACCTCGCCTACTCGGTGGCGCAGGGCCAGAACTGGGACTCGGCGCAATTCTTGTTCGACCCGGGCGACGCCCAGTACGTCCAGAACCACTGGATCTATCTCGACCATGATCAGCGTGTCACCGGCTCGTTTGGTGCGTCATACCTTTGGAAGGAAGAATTCGGGGCCACGCGAGTCTATGTTAACGCGCTTTACGGCACCGGCCTCAGGCAGGATGGCGGAGGGACAGAGGATGGGACGCCGACCGGCGCGCCGATACCCAATGGCGCGAGCGTTCCGTCCTACTACTCGGTGAGCCTGGGGGCGGAGCAGAGCCTCAAGGTTGGGCACAAGAGCCAGTTGAAAGCCCGGCTGGACGTGGTCAACATCACCGACGACGTGTACGAACTCCGCAGCGGCACCGGCGTGGGCGTCAATGCCGCTCAATACGGCATGAGGCTGGGCTTTTTTGGCACCCTCAGCTATGTGTTTTAGGTCACACCGGCAAATCCTTGCCCGCCGTCGTTACCGTGAGCTTCCCATGCTTCACCCCTTTGGCGGCGATCAGTTCGTCGGCGATTTGCTTGATGCGCCCGGCATGGCCGCGCACGACCAGCACCTCGAGGCAGTTGTGGTGGTCCAGATGCACATGGACCGTGGAGATAATCAGCTCGGGATGGTCGTGCTGAATATCGGTCAGAGTGGCCTGGACATGCTGCTTGTGGTGGTCATAGACCAGCGTGATGGTGCCGGCGATTTCGCCGGCGCCATATTTCCGACGATGCTCAACGAGGTGATCCCGGATCATGTCGGCCACGGCGAGCGACCGGTTGTCGTATCCTTTATCCGCGACCATCGCGTCGAATTGCCGGAGCAATTTGGGCGGCAGGGAAACACTAAAGCGAGCGGCTTGTTCTTCTTTCATAGGCTGCACACGATTATTCTGTTGCGTAATATTCGTATTTCTCGTAATACGAATACCTATGAACGTAACACCACGCTTCACGCGGAGTCAAGCCTCTTCCAGCCGCGGTGGATTTCTCTGCCGCCAGAGACCGGCGGCGCGCGCAACCCTGGTGAACCGTTTGTGAGAATTCACCTCTGCTGGGGACGGCTGGCCCCGACAGCGGTCAGGGGCACGGCTGCGGGCTTGGCGTGCCTGGCCGTGGCTCTGGCGCCCGCGCAGGAAGCCACCAACGCGCTGGCGGCCGTATCCGCCCGGGAATCCGGGGCGGAACCTTCGGTGCGGCTGCCGGAAACCGTCGTAACCGGGAGAGCGGACAGCCTGCTCGGGATTGCGGATTCGGCGACAGAGGGAACGGTGGGAGCGGCGCAATTGGCCGATCGGCCCATGTTGCGCAGTGGCGAGATCCTCGAAACCGTGCCCGGCGTCATCATCACGCAGCACGCGGGCGGCGGAAAGGCGAATCAGTATTTCCTGCGCGGCTTCAATCTGGATCATGGCACGGACTTCGCGGTATTACTCGACGACATGCCGCTCAACTTGCCGTCGCACGCGCACGGCGAGGGTTACTCCGACATGAACACGGTCATCCCGGAATTTGTGCAGCGCGTAAACTACAAGAAAGGCCCTTACTATGCCGACGTAGGCGATTTCGGCTCAGCGGCTGCAGCGCATCTGGAATTTTACAAGACGCTCCCGCAAGACTTCGTCACGCTGGAAGGCGGCATGTTTGGTTATGAGCGCCTCGTGTTTGGTGCGTCGCAAAAACTCGGCTCGGGCAATTTGCTTTACGGAGGCGAAGCCTATCACGACGACGGCCCTTGGGTGAATCCGGATGACTATTCTAAGTTCAACGGTATTTTGACCTACAGCCAGGGCGATGAAGTCAACGGCTACAGCGTCACCGCGCGCGGCTATCACGGCAAATGGAATTCCAGCGACCAGATTGCCTCTAGTTTTGGCGCGACGAATTTCTTTGGGGCCATCAATCCAACCGACGGCGGCAATTCCCAGCGCTACAGCCTACAAGCCGAATGGCATCGCCATGACGAGAATTCCGAAACAAAAATCATGGCCTATGGGTTTTACTATGACCTCGATCTGTTTTCCGACTTCACTTACTTCCTCGCGGACACGAACAAAGGCGACCAGTTCGAGCAGCAGGACAAACGCTGGGTGGCCGGCCTCGACGCGCGCCACACGATTTTCAGCCAGTGGTTTGGCCAGGACGTGGAAAACACAATCGGTTTGCAAGTCCGCAACGACTGGATCAACAACGGCCTTTATCAGACGGAAAATCGCGTGCGCGTGGACAAATTCGATTTGGCAACCGGCACCATTCTCCCTGCCGTCACGGAAGCGGATGATTTTACGGACACGCAAGTCGGCTTCTATGTGGAAAACAAAATCCAGTGGGCGGAAAGACTCCGCGTCGTCGCGGCTTTGCGCGGCGACTTGGACTATTTTGATGTCACCGGCCTTAGCAACCCGACCAATTCGGGGACGGCCGACGCTTTTCTCCCCAGCCCGAAGTTGAGTTTGATTTTCGGGCCGTGGGCGAAAACAGAAATCTGTGTGCAAGGCGGTTTTAGTTTTCACAGCAACGACGGGCGCGGCGCGACGCAGACCGTGGAGCCGGTCTCGGCGGATAATCCCTACCCCGGAACAACGTCCGCGAAGATTCCCGTCTTGATCCAAACCAAAGGCGCGGAAATCGGCGTGCGCACGCTGGCCTTGCCGCATTTGCAAAGCACTCTTTCACTGTGGTGTCTGCACAGCGATTCCGAATTGCAGCAGGATGGCGACACCGGCGGCACCGTTGCTTCAAAGTCACCGAGCAACCGTTACGGTGTCGAGTGGGCGAATTACTACACGCTGACCAGGCATTTGGCTTTGGACTTTGATTGTGCGGATTCCATCGCCCGTTTCACTTCAATTGACGCGGATGATGCCGCTCCGGGCAGTCCCGGCGGCACGCATGTGCCCGAGGCGGTCGGGCTGGTGATTTCCTCGGGCATCACGCTACGTGATTTCCATGGCTTTTCGGCGAGCCTCCGGCTGCGCTACTTCGGCCCGCGCGATCTCACCTCGGATGCGCTGTATCGTTCCAGCGAAACGCTGCTGCTGAATGCGGAAGCCGGCTATCAAATTAACAAGACGTGGCGCATCTCCGCCGAATTCCTGAACCTGCTTGACCGGCGCGACCATGACATTGATTACGCCTACGAATCACGTGTGACGCCGACCGACCCCCCGTCCTTCCAAAGTGTCTTTCATCCCGTCGAACCCTTCCAGGTGCGGGTTGGCCTGACCGCGCGGTTTTGAACCATGTCGAACGCGACGAATACAGTGGATTCGGATCGGCTATCAGGCGCTTACGAGCTGAACTCCGAACTGGCCCGGACGGGGCTGCATGCGACTGAGGCAGACCCCGACCGGAAGCTCGCCTGGGTGAACTCCATTTGCACGCTCTTCCTCCTCATCGGAATCGTAGGCTCCCAGCCAGCCTCTATCAGGATTAAGCCGTTGCCTCCCATCGAGGAGGTCAACGCGGCGATTGTCGAACCCCTCCCGCCGCCACCGCAGGTTCGGTCTGACCAGAAAAAGCTGGAGCAGCAGAACGAGCAGGAACAACCAGACACGCCCCAGGTGGTGGTGGTGACTCTGGACGCTCCCAGCATCAACTTCTCCGTCCCAACCATCGGCAACGTGCTGGTGCCCAATGCGATTGCGCAGGCCCCACCGGTGGCCCCGCTCAAGCCGGTGGCTCCCGTGCGCAACCTGCCCGCGGTGCTCAATACCACCGGCAACGCCGGAGAGCGACCGGAACCACCTTACCCCAAGATTGCCCTGGAACAGGGCCAGCAGGGTTCGGTCATGCTCCGCATGACCGTAGATGATGCAGGCCTGGTCAAGACAATCGAGGTGGCGCAATCCTCGGGATTTCCGGTCCTGGATCACAGCGCCTTGGAATTTGTGAAACGGCACTGGACCGTCCCGCCCGGCAATGGCACCCGGATTTACGAAGCAACCATCAACTACAAACTGCAAATCAACTAAACACTCGTCTCTATGGCAGCAAACATCGTATTTCAATTCTTTCTCAAGGGCGGTCCGGTGATGTGGCCGATTCTGTTTTGCGCCCTGGCGGCCGTGGCCGTGGTGGGCGAACGCGCTTTCTGGTGGTGGCGTGAGAGTCGCAAACGGGATGTCCCGAGAAGGGAAAAGCTCGTGGCGGCCTTGGAGAACTCGGATGTCGAGGAAGCTCAGCGGCTCGCTCAAGGCTCCGAGGACCCAGTCATCCGCATGATTCGTCACAGTCTCAACCACGAGCATACGTCGATTCCGGTGGCGCTGCAGATGGCGGCCGGGATAGAGGTGGAGCGGGCCGGCCGTTTCCTCAACGTAATGGACACGCTGGTGACACTCGCTCCGCTGCTGGGGCTTCTGGGCACTGTCACCGGCCTGATGCGCGCCTTCCTCAAGGTCGGCGAGGCGGAATTGTCGGTCATGGCCGTGACGGGCGGCATCGGGGAAGCATTGATCGCCACGGCGTGCGGTTTATTGATCGCCATCGTTTCCCTCGTCCCGCTGAACTTCTTCTCCGGCAAACTGGCGCGCTTGCAGTTCGAACTTGAGACCGCCGCCAGCAACGTCGAAGTGCTGGCCAATGCCGGGAAATTGAACCGGGAGGTGGTCAAGTGAACCTGGGTTCTCCTTTTCGACGGAAGCATTGTCGCATTGAGATCATCCCGCTTATTGACATCATGTTCTTCCTGCTCGCGTCCTTCATGATGGTCAGCTTGAGCATGGACCAAACCCGGAATATCAAGGTGAATCTGCCGTACGCGACCCAGGCCCGGCACGATTTCAAGCCCGATATGCTCAACGTAGCCGTGGACAAGGCCGGGGCTGTGTGGTTCCAGCAAACGCAGGTTTCGTTGCCGGAGCTGAGCCTGGTGGTCAGCAACCGGTTCCGCGCCGATACCAATCTCCCGGTTTATATCAGTGGCGACCGGGACACACCGCACGGCGCGATGGCCGACGTCTATGAAGTCGTCCGCGCCGCCGGGGTTCAGAAAGTCGCCTTCGCCGTAGCCGGCAAAGAAACCCTAAACGCCCAATGAAGCTCCGTTCCCCACTCCGCCGCCGGCGGACCCGTTTGGAGATCATTCCGCTGATCGACATCATGTTCTTTCTCCTCGCCTCCTTCATGATGGTCAGCCTTCAAATGCAGAAGGTGCGCACGCTCAAGGCCAGCCTGCCAACCGCCACGTTAGCGACCGCCGCCACCAAGCCCGATATGGTGACGCTCACCGTCGATCGCAACGGCCAGGTGGCGGTTGACAGCAAAGCGGTTGCCTTTCCCGATTTGCTGACGCTGCTAACCAATCGCTACAGCCTTAACACCAACCTCCCCGTCTATATCACCGGCACGCGCGATGCCACGCATGGCTCGGTGATGTATGTGCTGGATTTCGTCAAACGCGCCGGCATCCAGCGCGTCGCTATCGCGGTCAAGGCCGCCCCGGGCCATTCCTAAAGACCACCATGAAAAGCTTCCAGCAAAACCTGTTCATTATCGTGGCGCTCAGCCTTTGTGTCTTATGCGTTTATCAATGGTATGGCCAAAGTTTGCAGCGGAACGACATCCAGAAGTTGGAGCAAGCGGTCTATCTGAAGTCCGCTGCCATCCAGGCCTGCACGAAGTCAATCCAGACGATGGAACACCAAATCGCCCAGATGGACGCGCGAATCACTGAGCTTAAGGCGGAGGTCAAAACCAACGCCGAACTCGTCATCACTCAGAAACGTGAGCTCAACCGCTGGCAGGCCACCGCCCACGGATTGACCAACGAAATTACCGAATACAGGATGGCGGTGGATGGCTTGCAAGGGAAGTTAAAGGAGGCTTACGATGGCATCCAAAAGCAAAATGCAGCCATGAAAGAGCTGGCGGCCCAGCGAGACGAGTTCGTGAAGAAGCTCAACGACAGCGTCAAGGAACGCAACGACATCGTCGCGAAGTACAACGATCTGGCTGCACAGGTGGAAAAACTACAAGGGGGCAAACAATGACCGCTCCAAACATAATCCTAAAGACCGAAAACTTGTCAGTGAGTTATCGCAGCCGCGAGCCAAAGCAGGGCGTCAATCTAGCGGTGCGCAACCTTAACCTCTTGGTGCACCAGGGCGAAGTCTTTGGTTTCCTTGGTCCGAACGGCGCCGGCAAGACGACCACGATGAACGTGTTGCTCGGGTTACCCACAGGCCCTCAGCTACATGGAACTATGGAAGGCTCGCTCGGCCACTCCGGAGGCGGTCCAGAAATACCTCGACGACGTCCGGCACAAAATGTCTTCGCCAGCGCCGGCCCCGGCGGCTCCTTCCCCGCAAACTCCGGGCCAGGCGCCCTGACCTCCAACCTATGACGCTGCTCGAAATCTCAGATCTCAAAAAGTCCTTCCTCACCCCGGATGGCTCGAACCATTGCGTCGTCAACGTGAAAACCTTTGCCCTCGCCGAACAGGCCCATGTGGCGCTGGAGGGCGAGAGTGGCTCCGGCAAGACCACCTTTCTCCACCTGATTGCCGGAATTCTTAAGCCGGATGCGGGCCGGATTGTCCTTGCCCGCCAGGAGATGTCCGCCCTCAACGAGCCTGCCCGCGACCGCCTGCGGGCCACGACCATCGGTTACATTTTCCAGACCTTCAACCTCCTGCAAGGCTACACCTGCCTCGAAAACGTCTTGTTGGGCATGTCCTTCGGACCCGGGGCCGACCGCCATTTGGCGGAACAACTCCTGAAGCGCGTCGGCTTGGGCCAGCGACTGGCACATTATCCCCGGCAGCTCTCCAGCGGCCAGCAGCAGCGAGTCGCTGTCGCGCGGGCGCTGGCCAATCACCCCAAGTTGGTGTTGGCGGATGAGCCGACCGGCAATCTCGACCATAAGAACGCCCGCGAGTCGCTCGCCCTCATCCGGGAGGCCTGCCGCGAAAATGGCGCTGCCCTGTTGTTGGTCAGTCACGCTCGCGAGGTGCTCGGGCAGTTTGAGAATGTCCAGGAGTTCCAGCGCATCAACCAAACCGCCACTGCGGAGGCGCTGGTTATGAAACGACCCAAGATTCGGCAAGCAAAAGCGCTGGCGGCGGCAAACCGGCGGGCCTATCGCGCACTCGCGATTAGCGCTGCCGTGGGCATCGCCCTGTTCCCGAGGGGATTAAGGCCTTGAATGGCAAGGAAGTGTCGGTGAGGGGGTATATGTTGCCGTTGAACTTCCAAGCAGGGTTGGCGACCGACTTTCTCATTCTGCGAAACCAAAGCTTGTGCTGCTACGGTGTTCTTCCGAAAATTACCGAATGGGTCAATGTTCAGATGATCGGCAAGGGCGTAAAGCCCATCATGGATGAGCCGGTGACCGTTTGCGGGACCTTTCATGTGGGCGATGTGCGTGAGCGTGGCGACCTGGTCGGCATCTATCGCCTCGACGCCGAGAAAGTGCTTGGCCCAGCCCGATGACTCTTGATTTGGAACCATAACCCTGCTGCTGCGACTCCTTTGAAATGAGGCCGCCAGAAATAGCCAATTCGAACTCTGTGCCACCACAGCGGCGCGAAGTGGTCGTGTGGATGCGAGGGGTCAGCCGATATTTTGATACCCCCCGTTCCGTGCGCGCTCTGACCGATGTCAGTTTTGAGGTTCGGCGCGGGGAAGTGTTCGGCTTGCTCGGCCCGAGCGGTTCGGGCAAATCAACCACGCTAAGAATCCTGGCCGGGCGACTGTCACCTTCCGAGGGCAAAGTCAGGGTGTTCGGCCGCCCGCCACGACGCCAATCCGCAAGGATGCGCGTCGGCTACCTTCCCCAGAGGCCGAGCCACAACCGATCACACCGTTTTGCGCAAGCAATGGACTTCCTGAGAGAGTTGTTCATTTGGGGCGAGCGGCATCCACGCTCAGAAGCCGGCGACCTTATGGCGGAAAACGAGCGCAAGTCGGTCCTGAAGCAAGTGCTCGTCAAGAACCCCGATCTCCTGTTGCTGGACGATCCGTTCGCTGGGCTGGACCCGGCCGGGCGCGCCGAGATGAGCGATCTGATTGCGGCCTGGGCACGACGCGGCAAGACCGTCATTTTAACCAGCGATTCTTTGACTTACGCCAAGGACGTTTGCGACCGATTGGCGGTCTGCTACGCCGGCAGAATCCAGGCCCTTGGCACACTCGACGAAATCCTCGCGACAACGGACGCGATCCGGGTCACCGGCCCCGTATTGCCCCCGGAAACCGCACAGCGCGTGTTGAGCGCGCTTCGTGAGGACCTGGGCCGAGCGGGTTCCGCGATCCAGCCTTCTATTCCGAGGCCCCAGGGCGATCCGCCAATCGCCGCGCAGGCCCCCGTGACTCAACCGGCAACCCGGGCGACTAGAGCAGAGGAAGTCCTCGCGCCTCTCGTCGGAAGCCCTGCGGCAGCGTCGAATGCGGTTCCAGAGCAAATTGCCTCCCCGGTCAACAATGACCGGCTTGCCGCACTGACCAAGCCCGCTCCCACCGCTGCGCCGCATGAACCAGCGAACCCGACTTAGGGGTCTAACTCCCTACTTGACAGTGTGATAGAAATAGTATAAGTACCCCCCAGCCTTGTGGTCTGCCCAGGCCACGGCACCAGCGAGCCGCGCTCAGAAGCGGTTCTGGTAGCGTCGAACCCGACACGACTACCGGCGCAGGGGCCGAAAACCCCCCTGCGCCCCTACGTGAGGGCGGCCCGAAGACGCGGTTTTGCGGTAGGAACACCGGTGTCGGCATGATGCCCCTCCGATGATCCTCCCAATACCCGCCACACCGCCGCCAGCAATAGTCTTCGTGCCTGCGGTAGCCCCCAAGGACCGTCCAAATATGGCACAACCTACTGTACCTGTTTGCCTTACAGGAAATAGTGCATCGTCGAGCTGGAAGTGGTATCAATCCAAAATCGGGAAGTCTTCACCTGACAGGTGAACCATTCCAACTGCGGCGCAGTTGCGGTGCATCCATGCGAAGT
>JBEKJO010000013.1:0-73716 GCA_050011195.1 Verrucomicrobiota bacterium
AGTCAGAAGTCTCGCCATATCAAGCACTTCGCATGGATGCACCGCAACTGCGCCGCAGTTGGAATTGTTCACCTGTCAGGTGAAGAGTTCCCGATTTTGGATTGATACCACTTCCAGCTCGACGATGCACTATTTGCTGTAAGGCAAGCAGGCACAGTAGGTTGTGCCATATTTGGACAGACCTTGGGGGCTACCGCAGGCACGAAGACTACGGCGGGCGGCGGTATGGCAGGTATTGGGAGGATCATCGGAGGGGCATCATGCCGGACACGGACTTCTCAAAGCAAACCCTTTCTTTTTTGCCGCCCGCACGACGGGGCGCAAGGGTGTTTTCGGCCCTTGCGCCCATAGTCGTGTCGGGTTGGACGCTACCGGCAACGGTTCTGAGGCGCGTTCGCCGGAGCCGTGGCCTGGGTAAACCACGAGGCTGGGGGGTACTTATACTATTTCTATCACACTGTCAAGTAGAGAGTTAGACCCATTGGCTTCCTCGGCTGAGGGCGAAGCCGCCAGCAGGACTCAGTGAATAATAGCGGTCCTTGATTGAAAACGCACTATTCCTGAAACGGAGGCACCCCGGCCCTCTTGCCCCTCGGATGGGGGGGAGCGCAGGTGTGAGAATTCCCCGCCCATTTGACGCGCATTGGGACCAGCAACCCCCAAGCAAAGACGGACCCCTCTCCCCAGCCCTCTCCCCTTGAGAAGGGGAGAGGGAGGTCGCAGGCCGGGGGAGGGGAACATACCGATTGTTTCAGTGAAGTGGTATGATACCCCAAGTCGCCTTCTCGCGAACATTTCAAAGGTCGAGACTCCAAAACAAGCGTCTCCTCAGACTTCAACTGCGGCTTCCAGGATTAAGGGGATTGCCTACTTCCCGCAGCAATGCTTGTATTTCTTCCCGCTGCCGCAGGGGCAGGGGTCGTTGCGGCCGACCTTGGGGCCGGCCCGGACGGGCTTGGCCTTTTCCACGGCGGCGGCGGCTTCGCTGACGAGGTCGCTCCCCTGCGAGGGCGCGCGCCGGGCCGGGGCCGCACTCGTGCCGGTGGCGGTGCCGCCGAAGGCGCTGGTGGACTGGTGGGTGGTCTGCTGCGGGACATTGCGCAGGAAATTCTCGAAGGCCATTAAGCTGGAGGCGCTGCGGAAGATGTTATGGCAGATCTCGGTCTTGATGTTGACCATTAGCTCTTCGAAGATCTTGTAGGCCTCGGCCTTGTACTCGATGAGCGGGTCCCGCTGGCCGTGCGCGCGCAGTCCGATGCTGTAACGCAGGCTGTCCATCTCGTAGAGGTGCTCCTGCCACAGCTTGTCAATCGCGCTGAGGATGGTGTAACGCTCCACCTCCTTGAGCGCCGCGGGGTTCTCAAAGCTGATTTTGATCTCGTAGGCCTTGCGGACGCTGTCCGATATGAAATTGCAAACGGCAAACTGCGCCGGGCTGAGGCCGTCGAAGATCGAACCTTTGACCGGCTCTTCTTTGCCGGACCCGGCGGCTTTGACGATTTCCCCTTCCGGCAGGCCGATGGGGAAATTCAGGTTCACCCAATCGGCGAGGGGGCGCACTTTCCACTCGTTGAAATCGGTCTCGCCCGTGGTGAACTGCTCGACCTTCTGCAGGGCGACCTCCTCCATGATGTCCATCAGGCGGTCGCGGACATCGGCGGCGTGGATGATTTCGTTGCGGAAGCCGTAGATGACTTCGCGCTGTTTGTTCATCACGTCGTCGTATTCGAGCGTGCGTTTGCGGATTTGGAAGTTGTGCTGCTCGACGCGCTTTTGGGCCTGTCCGATCGAGCGGTTGAGCAGCGGGTGCTCGAGTTCCTGGCCTTCTTCGAGGCCCATTTTCTCCATGTATTTGACGATCTTGTCCGAGCCGAAGAGGCGCATCAAATCGTCTTCGAGCGAGATGAAGAAGTGCGAGGAGCCGGGGTCGCCCTGGCGCGCGCAACGGCCGCGCAACTGGCGGTCAATGCGGCGGGCTTCGTGGCGTTCGGTGCCGATGACGTGCAAGCCGCCGGCCTCGGCGATGCCCGGTCCGAGTTTGATGTCCGTGCCGCGACCGGCCATGTTGGTCGCAATGGTCACGGAACCGCGCTGGCCGGCACGCGCGACGATTTCAGCTTCCTGCTGGTGGTACTTGGCGTTGAGGACGGAGTGGATAATCCCTTCTCGCTTCAGCATGCGCGAGAGGTGCTCGCTCACCTCGACGGAAATCGTGCCGACGAGCATCGGCCGGCCTCTGCTGTGGACTTCCTTGATCTCCTTGAGCACCGCGTTGTACTTCTCGCGCCGGGTCTTATAGACCGAATCGTTCGCGTCTTTGCGCGCCACCGGCATGTTCGTGGGAATGACCAGCACGCCGAGCTTATAGATGTCGAAGAACTCGGAGGCTTCGGTTTCCGCCGTGCCGGTCATGCCGGCCAGTTTGTGGTAGAGGCGGAAGTAGTTTTGGATCGTGATGGTCGCCAGCGTTTGGGTTTCGCGCTCGATTTCGACCTGCTCCTTGGCCTCGACGGCCTGGTGGAGGCCATCGCTCCAGCGGCGGCCGGTCATCAGGCGGCCCGTGTTTTCGTCCACGATAATCACCTTGTTCTCCTGGACGACATACTGGACGTCCTTCTGGTAAAGGCAGTAGGCCTTGAGCAATTGGGAAATGGCGTGGATGCGCTGGGCTTTGGTTTCGAACTCCTGTTGGAGCTTGGTCTTCGCCTCCAACCGCTTGCGGGGATCGGCCTCGGGCCCGACATCAATTTCGTGCAGGGCCGTGGTCAGGTCAGGCAGCATGAAGGCGTCCGGATCCTTCGGGCTGAGATAGTTCCGGCCCTTCTCGGTCAGGTCCGCCTCGTGACTCTTCTCGTCAATGGCGAAGAAAAGCTCTTCCTTCTCCGCGTAGAGCTCGATCTTCTTCTGGTCGGCGTGGAGTTGCAGTTCGGCCTGGTTCATGAGCCGGAGATTCTCCGGCTCTTCCAGCACTTTCATCAGGCCCTCGGACTTGGGCTGGCCGCATTTCACGCGGAAGAGCAGCAAACCGGCTTGCCTTTCCAGCGCCTCGCCATTCTCCGGATTGGAGCCGTCTTCCGGACGCAGCTTGCGGATGATCCCCTCCGCCTCGGACAGAAAGCGATTGCACAGGCGTTCCTGGACGTGGTACAGCGCTTCGACCTGCGACCTGAAATTTGCGTACTGCTCGTCATAGGTGATTACCGCGGGGCCGCTGATGATGAGCGGTGTGCGGGCTTCATCGATGAGGATCGAGTCCACCTCATCGACGATGGCGTAGTAATGGCCGCGCTGGACCTGCTCCTCCTTGCGGGTGGCCATGCCGTTGTCGCGGAGATAGTCGAAACCGAACTCGGCATTCGTGCCGTAGGTGATGTCGCAGTTATATTGCTCGCGGCGAACATTGGGCGGCTGGTCGTGCAGGATGCAGCCGACGGTCAAGCCGAGGAACTTATAGACCGCGCCCATCCACTCGCTGTCGCGCGCCGCCAAGTAATCGTTCACCGTGACGACGTGGACGCCGCGGGCGCTCAAGGCATTGAGATAGACCGGGAGCGTGGCGACGAGGGTCTTGCCTTCGCCGGTGGCCATTTCGGCGATTTTGCCTGCGTGCAAGGCATAGCCGCCGATGAGCTGCACATCGAATGGGATCATCTCCCACGTCAACGGATGCTCGCGGACGATGATCTCGGCGCCGCAGAGCCGCCGGCAGGCGTTTTTCACGACCGCGAAGGCCTCGGGCAGGATTTCGCTCAGCCGGCGCGCGAGCTCCTCGTGGTCCTGGATTTTGGAGATCTCCTCTTTCCAGGCGGCGGTCTTTTGGCGCAAAACATCGTCGGAGACCTTTTGCAACTCGGCCTCCAAGGCGTTGATCTCGGCGACCAAGGGACGCAGCCGCTTGACCTCGCGGTCGTTCTTGGAGCCGATGAACTTCTTTACGATATACCCAATCATGATTGCTTCAACAACTCCCAAACGCTACGGGAACCATCCTCGGGCGTCAAAAACATTAACGGACTGGCCCTGTATGCCCCTCCGCCCGGCTATGGCGAAGGGCCGAACACGGCGTGGATCGCGTTGAGTTTCATGGTGTTCTCGCCGCGGGTGGGGGCGATGATGCCGCCCTCGGCGAATTCGTTCCAGGCATAAATGGTGAATATCTGTTGTCGTCCCCCGCCGGGCAGCGGCAGGCCAAGGTTGGCGCTGGAAGCCAGGCCGGACTTCATCCCGCGCAGCTCTGCTTCCCATTCTGCGCGCGTCGGAAACTTGAAGCAGGCGCGCGGGTCCTCCCACGGACGCGGACACCAGCCCGCGGCGAGGTAGGGCACATAAGGAAGGGCGTCCGTGGCGTGAATCTGCCGGGCCCCGCGGGCCACCCGGGCCAGGGTTTCGTAAGGATAGTCTTCGGCCGTTTGTTTCAGGTCGGGCACATCCATATAGGTGGCGGTGAAGTCGAAGACCTTTGCCAGCGGGTGCTCGGGACCGATCGGCTCGACCGCACCCACGCCGCCACCGATCAGCATCTCGCCCAGGCCCGTCTGCCGCGCCGCCTGACGCAGCGCATCGAGTCTGCTCCGCGCCCGGACGGGGTCCCCGGTGTTTTGTTGAAGGAAGTAATGCGCGCTATGGACCTTGAACACAAGCCGTCCGCCGATCCGCAAGTAACTCGGATGCCGCAGCGCCTTAAGCCAGCGCGCGACGCAGCGATCCCAGTCCTCGTCCGTCGCTGCTGCAAATGGCGGGTGGTTGCAAAACTCGATCATGAAACGCAGCCGCTTGGCCTCGGGCGAGGCCATGAAGTTGGTAAGACCGCTTTCGGTAAGCGCAACGTTCGGCTGACGCTCCTGGCCGGGCGGATTGTAGTACCAAAGGATGGAGAAGAAATCGACACCCGCCCCGGCGGCAGCCTTGATCTCCCGGTTCATGGTCTCCTGGTCATTGTATTCCCCGAGCGACGGGACGCGTTCCGGGAAGCGCACCCGCCAGTCTTCCCCGCGCCGGTCCTGCCATTTGTTCGGCAGCGGCTTCCACCAGCCGGGGAAGTAATTCACGCCGACCAGCACTTCCTTTTGCTGCCGGCGTTCCGAAGGTTCGCTCGCGGCTGCCGCACTGCCCGATAACAGCAGTGCGGTTAACAAGGCGTGCCAACGCAGGGAGGGCCAGCGTCCGCGCGAGCCCAAACCTCCACAGAAATCAGGGCTCGCGCGGACGCTCGGCCTCCCCTGCGAGCAATTCTGAGACGATCTCATTTGCCTACTCCCCGATAATCTTCACCAACACCCGCTTTCGCCGGCGGCCATCGAACTCGCCGTAGAAGATCTGTTCCCACGGGCCGAGGTCGAGCTTGCCTTTGGTGATAGCCACCACGACCTCGCGGCCCATGACCTGCCGTTTCATGTGGGCGTCGGCATTATCCTCGCCGGTGCGGTTGTGCTGGTATTGGGAAGTGGGGGCGTGGGGCGCGAGCTTTTCGAGCCAGACGTCGTAATCGTGCAACAGCCCGTCTTCGGCGTCGTTGATATAGACGCTGGCAGTGATGTGCATCGCGTTGACCAGGCATAAGCCTTCCTGGACGCCGCTCCTGTGAACCAGCGCCTCGACGGTGCCGGTAATGTTGAGGTAATCGCGCCGGTGCGGCGTCTCGAACCAGAGATGTTCAGTTAGAGATTTCATGGCGCCGCTATGGTGTCAGAGTTCAAAGCCATAGCCAGACTGAAAGAGCCGTCTTGTCCAGCCGAATTCGGGGCCTTGATGCTCCCGTCCCGGACGCGTCCGCCATAAATGCGCATGATACTTTACATGCAGAAGGAGTTTTTCGGCGTGATTGGATTACATTGGAACATGAAAGCACTCCTCCTTCATCATCTTGCCGGTTGACAATTGCCGCCCCGCGGCTGTCATTTGGAGGCATGAGAGCCTGGCTCATAGACGGTTTCGACGGCATCGGCGGCCTCCGCCTGGCCGATGTGCCCGATCCGTTTCCACAGCCCGACGAGGTCATCCTGCAGGTCCATTACGCCGCCTTGAACCCCGCTGATCGCTACCTGGCCGAGAACCAGTATCCCGCCAAACCTCGCCTGCCTCATATCCTTGGGCGCGATGGCATGGGGACGGTGGTCGAGGCGGGCAGCGGGGTGGAGGACGTTCGCGTGGGAGATCGCCGGGCAATTTTGCGCGCCGTAGTCGGCGGCAACCGGCCAGGGACCTTTGCTGAGCGCGTCGCCGTGCCGGCGCAAGACCTCGCTGAGATTCCCGCCGGCTGGAGTGAGCCGGAAGCCGCCGGCGCGACCTTGGTCCATCTGACCGCTTATCAGGCCCTGACGATGTGGGGACTGCTGCCGCCGTCGGCTGTGGTGCTGGTGACAGGCGCGTCGGGCGGTGTGGGCGTCGCCACTGTGCAGCTCGCGGCGGCCATGGGGCACAAGGTCCTGGCGCTCTCGCGCAACCCGGAGAAGAGCCGCCGCCTTGAGCAGCTCGGTGCAACCGCCACCTTCAATCCCGAAGACCCAAAGTGGTGCCAGGCTGTTAAGGCCATGCTCGCGCCGCGCCGGGTGGACCTGGCCATCGACAACATCGGCGGCAAGCTCCTGCCGGAAGTCATTGACACTCTGGGCGAGCTCGGTCGGGTCAGCCTGGTGGGACGCCTCGCCGGGCCGGTGCCCCGCTTCAACACCGCCACCCTGTTCTTCCGCCGGATTCGCTTGGGAGGAGTAGCTGTTACGGCCTGGAGCAACACCGAGAGCCGCGCCGCCTGGCAGCAGGTGCTGGGTCTGCTCGCGCGCGCCGGCGCCCGTCCCCAGGTGGACAAGGTTTTCCTGTTTGACCAACTGCCCCAGGCGTTCGAGCGCCTGGCACAAGGGCCGATGGGCAAGGTGCTGTTGGCGGTACGATCCTCTGTCTAAAGCCCGGGGATAGCCTGTGGCGGCGACTCGTTCATTTCACAACGTCTCCGGCATCCACCTCCAGAAGCGTTCCCGAGAGTGGTGTTTGTCCAAACTCACTACCGATTGACCGCCTGCATGGCCTGGGCCGGATAACGCTCGCCGGCCACCGCGCCCGGGCGGGCCGATTCATTGAGGCTTTTCAGATTGCCGGACGTCAGGTGTACGCGCAGGGCGCCGAGGTTCTCTTCCAGATAGAGCCGCCGTTTGGTTCCCGGGATAGGGACGATGTCCTCGCCCTGGGCCAGGACCCAGGCGAGAGCCAGTTGCGCCGGGGTGCAGCGTTTGGCTTTGGCCGTCCGTTCGAGGCGGCGCACCAATTCGAGGTTGTGCTCGAGGTTGGCCGCCTGGAAACGAGGCGAGGTCCGCCGCCAGTCGCTTTCCGCCAGGTCTTCGAGCTTCCTGATTTTCCAGGTCAGAAAACCCCGGCCCAAGGGGCTGTAGGCCACGAAACCAATGCCGAGTTCCCGGCACACGGGCAGAATCTCGCTTTCGACGTCGCGCGTCCATAGCGAGTATTCGGTCTGCAAGGCCGCGATGGGATGGACCTTGACGGCGCGACGGAGGGTCTGGGGCCCGGCTTCGGAAAGCCCGAGAAAGCGGATCTTGCCCGCGGTAACGAGGTCCCGCATGGCGCCCACGGTGTCTTCGATCGGCACTTGGGGGTCAACCCGGTGCTGGTAGTAGAGATCGATCACGTCAATGCCGAGCCGCTTCAGGCTGGTGTCGCAAGCCGAGCGCACGTATTCGGGCCGGCCATTGACGCCGAGAAACTTGCCGGTCGCGTCGCGGACGTTGCCGAATTTGGTGGCCAGCACAATCTGGCTGCGCCGGTCCCGAATGGCCTTCCCGACGAGGGTTTCGTTGGCGCCCAGGCCGTACATGTCCGCTGTATCCAGGAAGTTGACACCCAGGTCCAGCGCGCAGTGAATCGTGGCCATTGCCTCCGCCTCGTCGCCCGGCCCGTAAAACTCCGACATGCCCATGCAGCCCAAGCCGATGGCCGAGACTTTCAACCCGCTTTTCCCAAGTTGTCGCGTTTTCATCTTTGCTCGCAGTGCTTTGGTTTGCTCACGGTCCGTTTGGTTGAATCATAGCACGCTTTGGCGGCAGTGTCTGGAGAATTGCGGCCAGGCGGGCGCCGGGCATTGGCGGCCAGCCACAGATGGAAAGGGAAGGGGGCTGAAGTCCGTCGTGCCGTCCGGGGCTCTCACCGCGCGAAAATGCGGCGGATGACTTCCTCGATGGGCACTTCCTGAATGTCGATGTCGCTGACGGGGAGTTCGTCCAGCAGGGCTTTGCAAACAGGAATCACGCGGTCGCGCTTGACCTTGAGTTGAATGCCGCCCGGGTTCTGCGCCACGACTTCGCCGTATTTACCCAAATGCTCGCCGGAACTGTTGGCCGCGCCCTCACATTGAATGGTGATGAGCTTGGAATCGGCAAAGCGATCCACCACCTCGCTGAGGCGGCCATCGAAGAAGATCGTGCCATGATCGATGATAATGACCCGCTCGCAAAGCTCCTGAATGTCGGTCATGTAATGGCTGGTGAGCAAAATGGTTGTCTTTTGCTTCGCATTGTGCTCCCGCAGGAACTCGCGGACGATTTTCTGGGAGACGACGTCCAGGCCGATCGTCGGTTCGTCCAGGAAAAGGACTTTCGGCTGGTGCAGCAGCGACGCGATCAACTCCATTTTCGTGCGCTCGCCCAGCGAGAGTTCACGCACGCTGACGTTGAGCTTGTCGCGCACGGCGAGCAGTTGGCTCATTTCAGCGACGGTGCGCTCGAGCGTGGCGGGGGGGATGCCGTAGATCTGGGCATTTAACTCCAATGATTCCCGCGCGGGCAGGTCCCACCAAAGCTGGTTTTTCTGGCCGAGCAGCAGTGCGAATTGCCGGCGGTAGCCGTCATCCCGCTCCCACGGGACATAACCGAGCACGCGGGCTGAACCGCTCGTGGGATAAAGCAGGCCCGCCAGCATTTTGAGGGTTGTGGTCTTGCCCGCCCCGTTGGGGCCCAGAAAACCGACCAGTTCCCCCGGTTGAATGGCAAAGCTCACGTCCTTGACCGCGACCGTTTGCTCGTATTTGCGGCGCAACAATCCCCTGACTGCGCCGGCAAATCCCGGCTGCTTCTTGTAGGTGCGAAAAGCTTTGGTCAGACCGCTCACTTCGATAGCCGGTGTGGTCATGAGTTGTGCGGTGCTTTGCGGGACCTACGGTCCTGCTGTGGGAAATGACCAACACAGCGTGTGCTTCGCAGCTCCGGGCCGGGTGATTCCGCCCCCGGGGGACGGTCAGCGCATGAGCTGCTTTTCGAGGTAGCTGACGACCTGCCGGACATTGGCATCCACTTCCATCCGGTCTTTGACCAGCCGGCAGGCATGCAGCACGGTGCCGTGGTCACGGCCACCAAAGGCGTCGCCGATAGCGCTGAGCGAAGTTTCCGTCATCTGGCGCGAGAGGAACATGGCAACCTGGCGCGGGAAAGCGATGCTCTCGGGCCGGCGCCGGCTCGTCATGTCTGCCAAACGAATATCGAAGTGCTCGGCCACCTTTTTTTGAATAACGTCGATGTTGATCGCGTAGCGGCCTTCCTCGTTGAGGACCTCGCGCAGCAGGCCCTCCACCATTTCGAGGCCCAGCTTCTTGCCGGTCAGCGCGGCGTAAGAGGCCACGCGAATTAACGCGCCTTCCAGGCGACGGATGTTGTTGCGAATCCGATTGGCCAGAAACTGCATGATCTCTTCCGGCAGTTGGACGCCCATGAGCTGCGCCTTCTTCTGCAGAATCGCCAGGCGCATCTCGACATCGGGCGGCTGGAGGTCGGTGACCAGCCCCCACTCAAACCGCGACATGAGCCGTTGCTCGAGGTTCTGAATCTCGCTGGCAGGACGGTCGCAGGTCAGCACGATTTGCTTGTGCCCCTCGTGCAGCGCATTGAACGTGTGGAAGAATTCCTCCTGGATACGCTCCTTGCCGGCCAGAAACTGGATGTCGTCGATGAGCAGCACATCCGTCTGCCGGTACTTCTTGCGGAAGCGGACGAGCTGGTTGTTCTGGATGCCGTCAATGTACTCGTTGGTAAACCTCTCCGATGAAACGTAGGCCACCCGTGCGCCCTTCTTGTGCACTACAACATGCTGTCCGATGGCGTGCAGCAAATGGGTTTTGCCCAAACCGACTCCGCCGTAGAGGAACAGGGGGTTGTACGACTTGCCGGGCGCCTGCGCCACCGCGAGCGCGGCGGCGTAGGCAAAGTTGTTGTTGTTGCCGACTACGAACGTGTCGAACGTGTTCTTTGGGTTGAAATTCAACTCGTGGTTGGCCGAGGTTCGCTCGGCGGCTGGCTCGGCTGCTTTCTTTTTGACCTGGACCGCCTGAGGCCCCGGCCCGGCAGCACCACCCCCGGCACCCACTTTGAACTTAACCTGCAGTTGCCGCCCCGACGCGAGCGCGATCACGTCCTGCAACAGCCCCATGTAATTGTCCTTGAGCCAGACTTCACAAAAGTCATTGGCCACTTCCAGGGTAAGGCTGTTGTTTTCCTGAGAACAGGCGCGCAACGGGGCGAACCAAAGATTGTATGTGTCAGCACTCAGCATGGAGCGAAGATGCTCCTGTGCCGCAATCCAGATTTTTTCTGCGGAAGCTTGCATTTTCTCACCCAAAAGCCCGATTTTCGGGCATTTTATTCACTTAGCCAGTTACCGCACTCTAAACGCTGCCCTCGGCTGTTGTCTGCACCATCCAGCCCACTCCATGCCAACAAAATCGACGTTTCATACTGAGGCTTCCATTCTGCTCAAATTCCACATGTTGATGTAAACTGTTGCGAATAAATAACTTACAACTAAAACTCACGCCGTCTTCCCACGCGATCTCTTCGCAGCCCAATTCGGCGGGGCATAACTGCCGCCCCGGCCGATGTTTTTAGGCAATGTCGCCCCCGGTTGCGAGGACAACATATTAACTCTTATTAACGAGTTATTCACAGCCCGATTTCTGCCAATAAAATCAGGCGCTTTTTGATCTTACACCGCTTGCTCGCCTGTCTCTTCAGTCCGGATGCGAATCGCGTTGTCGATGGTGCTGACGAAAACTTTTCCGTCGCCGATCTTGCCGGTCTTGGCCGCCTTGACGATGGCGTCCACCGCTGACGTGACCTGGCTGTCCCCCAGAACGACTTCGATCTTTATCTTCGGCAGAAAATCCACGGTGTATTCACTGCCGCGATAGATCTCGGTGTGGCCCTTCTGGCGGCCAAAGCCCTTGACCTCTGAAACGGTCATGCCTTCGACGCCCAGGCCGGACAGGGCCTCTTTGACGTCCTCCAGCTTGAAAGGTTTAATGATGGCCTCGATCTTTTTCATGTCATGGTTCCGGTTTGCGCAGAGGGATACTAACAGCCAGTGCGAGGCTGTAAACAGGAATGTGCAAAAAAATCTTCCCTTTTCTTTTGAATCCATCCGGCCCCGCAGCGGTCAATTCCCCCTGCCAATAGCCCGCACCGAAAATGGGCTAATGCTCAAATCAACCCCGATTAATACTTGCGGCTTGGGGTTTGACAAGGATTAGGGTCCGTGATTAACTAGCAATAGTTTACGCCTTTTGAATTTTGCGGGCAGCAGCACTTTGTTCTTTGTCAGCCCGATTGTGATTTCGGCTGGGGTCCCGGGTACAGGACCCGGTCGATGTTCTCCGTAATCCTACTATTGTACTAATTCGAAATTCCCCGGGCTTTTCGGTCACCCCCTGACTGACTAGCCCGGTTTTTTTTGCGCCACACGGTCGGCCGCCACCTCCGCCGATTGGGCCAATCCTCAATGGCCTCGAAAGCGGTGGCCTGGTAATGAATCGGTTGCAGTTCCGGCCGAATCCCGGCATGTCTGAGGCGCCTGACTTGGTCTTGATCGGCTTCGGCATGAACGACCACAACCGGGAGGGGTTTGGCTTGCCATTAGAGGCGTTTGCCAGAAACTTGCGGACGATGATTGACCGGATTCGGGCCGACACCGATGCGGAGATAATCACCCCCATGATTATGATTACGGGGACTGGCTTTATTTTCAGGCGTTGGCAGCGATCGGGTTGTAACCAACGTCGTTCATTGAAAAATGAGCACTGAGGAGCGGCTTTGGCGCAGGCCCGAGGCAGCCAAGAAGAACCAAGGACTGGGCAACCAAGGTCCAGCAGACTTTGCAGACCCAAGAACCCTCCGCTGCACCCTCACCGACTTCCGAGAAAGCCCGAAGCAGAATAGGATCCCGCAAGATCCGTATTGCCGACCAGGGTCCGGTGGCGCGATGATCGGCCCTATGAACGCCAAATCTCTCACGGTGGTTGCGCAGATCAAAGCCAAGCCGGGGAAGGAAAGCCAGGTCCGGCAGGAATTGCTGTCGCTGGTCACCCCGAGCCGCAAGGATGCCGGGTGCCTGAATTACGACTTGCACCAAGCGCTGGATAATCCCGCGCTGTTCTTGTTCCACGAGAACTGGACCAGCAAAGCCCATTTGGATCGGCATTTGCAGAAACCGGAGCTGCAGGCGGTCCTGGCCCGGGTCGGGCAACTGGTCGCCGCGCCGCCGCAGATTACGCTTTGGAAAAAGATTGGTTAAAGCGGGGCAAGGCCGCCACCCTCAACTCCCAACCCTCAACCCTCAGCCAATAGCCAGTGTCCCCCGAGACCCATTTGCTGGCCAGTTGGATCATCGCTGCCAAGACGACGAATAACCCGCGCGATTGCACGCTCGTGACGCTGGCGGGCGTCTTGCCGGACGTCGATGGCCTTGGGCTGATCGTTGACTTGGCCGGCGGCCAGTTCGGCTGGAAATCAACGCAGCTTTACGCGCGCTACCATCATTACCTCCTGCACGGAGCGTTCGGCGGAATCCTCATTGCCGTCTTGCTGGCCTGCTTTGCCCACCAACGCGGCCGCGTGGCGCTGCTCGCCTTGCTGGTCTTCCACTTGCATCTGCTGTGCGACTTCGTCGGCTCGCGCGGCCCCGCGCCCGAAGACCTCTGGCCCATCTTCTACTTCGGCCCGTTCGACAGAAACCCGATGTGGGTGTGGAAGGGGCAGTGGCGGCTCGATGGCTGGTTCAATCGCTACTTTACTGTGGCGCTATTCCTGTGGGCTCTGTGGCTGCCGGTATCGCTCGGTCATTCCGTCGTGGGCGTATTCAGCCGGCGCGCGGATCGGGTCTTTGTTGGCGTGCTGCGCAAGTGGCATGCGGCCTGGACGCAGAGACGTCAACGCCCGCCCTGAATCGTCCCGCCGGAATGACCGGCCCTATCTCCGCGCGCTGACCCGCAGGCCGAATTTCTCCGGTGCGTCGGCGAAAGACAGAATCCCCTTCTCCGCCGTGACGCCAAGGTAAGGGTCGTTCGTGATCAGAATATTGCCGTCCACGTCGAGATAGTCGCACAACTCGGCCAGATGCGCGGCGGCGCTGATCAGAATGCTGCTCTCGATCATGCAGCCCAGCATAGTCTTCAATCCCGCCTTGCGCGCCGCCTGGAGCGCGTCATAGCCGGCGCTGACGCCGCCGGTCTTGACCAGTTTCACGTTCACGCCATGAAAACACTCCGTCGCCTGCGCCACATCTTTGGCTAGGTGATACGATTCGTCGGCCAGGATCGGCAGGGGCGAGCGCTGCTTGAGCCAAATCCAGTCCTTGGCCGGCGTGGCCGCAGGCATGGGCTGCTCGACGAATTCGACGTGCCCGTCCTTGGCCAGCCACTCGATCATCTCCAGCGCCTGCTCCTTGGTCTTCCACCCCTCGTTGGCGTCCACCCGCACGGTCTTGGTCGGCGCCACTTCGCGCAACGCCTGCATGTTCACCTTGTCGTCGGCCACGCCAACCTTTACTTTCAAGACCGGGTATTGCTCCGCTTCCAGCACCTTCTTGCGAATCATGTCCGGCTGATCAATGCCGATGGTGAAAGAGGTGACGTGGTGGTTCTCCCGGAAGCCGAGTTCGAGAAAGTCGTAAACCGCCTTCTTCGCGCGTTTGGCCGCCCCGTCGAACAGGGCGATGTTGAGCGCGCACTTGGCCGACATGTCATGCGGCGAAATCGTGTCCAGGTAGGTCATGCTTCCCTCGACATCATTGAACGACAGCCCACGCGCATCCACCTTTTTGAAGAAGGCCTGCACGGTATCCACGGATTCCTTGTAGCGCGCGGTCGGCGCCGCTTCGCCCAGGCCGACCGTGCCGTCAGCGCCGGTTAACTCAACGATGAGAGCCTTGAAAATGTTGGTCCCCGTGCCCCGGGCAATGGTCCAGGTGTGGGCAAGTTGGAGGTCCAGACGCTTGAAATTCAATTTCACGGCGCAAACGAAACCCTAAACCGGCGCGGGAAGCAACAACATTGTTTTTGCAGGTGGCTACATAATTCCCATTGCATTTGAGGCCGTTCAGGGCAATTTGGAGTAAACATGGATCCTGAACCGAAACCTGGTTTGGAAGGCGCATCGCCTGAGCGATCGGGCACATCTCAACCCGCGCGACGCGGCCGACGTGGCGGTCGTGGCCGCAGAGGGCGTGGCCCACGAGCGCCGCAAACCACCGCCCAGCAGCCGCCCTCACCCTCGGCAGAAACCGCTGAGCCGATGCAGCCCGTTGCCGAAGCTGTCCCGGTCGAACGGGAGACTTCCCCGCCACCAATCCGGGAGCGGCAACCCGCGCAACCAATGGCTGTCCAGGAAGCGATCGAGGAAGTCAACCATATCATCGAGACGCTCCGAGGCACCCTGAACGACATGGAGGAAGTGCTGGAAACCCTCGAATTGGCCGAGCGGCAGAAGACAGCCGACGAGCAGGAAATCGAAACCCTGCGCCGCGGCTTGCGGCAATTGCACCGGCCACGAGAAGGCGGCCCACATCCGCCGCGGCACTGAACCACCTCAAATCAGGCATCCAGCTTGTTCCGCACATCAGGCATCCCGATGAACGGTTTGCGGTGAAAAGGACGGCAGGCAAACTGCGATGTATTCAGCCCCTTCGGCTGCGGGACTGCTGTACTGGACCCATTCACCCGCGCGGACGATGATCCCTTGCCCAGCGCGCACGTCGATGGCGCCGCTGCGGTGGGTCACGCGCAGTTGGCCGCGCAGCACGATCGTGTATTCGTCGAACTCGGGCGTTTGCCCCGGTTCCCCCCAGCCGCCGGGACTCCGCATGTGGGCGATGCTCACCTGATGATCGCCGGAGTTTACCCGGCCAATGAACTCTTCAATGATCTTGGGCTTGTTTCCAGCCGCAGTAATGCGGGTTGGTGTTGGAATCAGTTTCGGCATAGCCAAAGTTTGATTCAAATTGAGGCGGCGCGCCACTATCTTCCGGCCCGTGGGCAAACAGACCAGAAGCACACCGATCACCGAAGCGCTCCTCGCGGCAGCCCGGCGGTTGCGCGCGGAGACCGGCCGACTGAAATTCGGGGCGCCGGTCACATACGTCTATAACCCGTTGGTCTATGCCTGGGCGCCGCATGAGACCTATCTGCGAAAGTTCGGCGGCGCGCGCAGGCGCATCGTGTTCCTCGGCATGAACCCCGGGCCATTCGGAATGGCGCAGACCGGGGTGCCGTTCGGCGAAATCGCCGCTGTGCGTGACTGGCTGCAGATCGACGGGCCGGTCCGCAAGCCGAAGCGCGAGCATCCGCAGCGGGCGGTGTCAGGGTTTGGCTGCGCGCGCTCGGAGGTCAGCGGCAGGCGTCTATGGGGCCTGTTTGCGGAACGGTTTGGGACGCCGGAGCGATTCTTTGCGGAGCATATTGTGCTGAACTATTGCCCGCTGGCTTTCCTGGAGAGCAGCGGCCGCAACCGCACCCCCGATAAATTGCCGCCCCTTGACAGAGCAGCCCTGTTCGCCGTCTGCGACCGGCACTTGCGAGCCATCGTCGCGGCCCTTCAACCCGGATGGCTGGTTGGGGTCGGCGATTTTGCCGCGAAACGGGCGCAGCACGTCTTCCAAGACAGCCCCTTGAAACTTGGACGGATTCTGCACCCCAGCCCGGCCAGCCCGGCGGCGAACCTTAACTGGCAGGGCCTGGTCACCCGGCAACTCGAAGAACTCGGCGTCTGGAGTTAGGTTACGGGCTTTCTTCCACGACGGTTCCGTCCGCCGCGATGAAGAGCTTCGGGTTGTGCGCCTCGTCTTTGAAGCTGACGATGTAAACCACGCGGTCGCCCCAGGTTTCCTTGTTGATGTAGGCCACATCGGCAGACGGCGCGCGCTCCGGGATCACTTTCATCACCTTGGCCGGCACCTCGGCGGGCATGACCCGCGTGCCGTGCACTGCGCTGACGGCGACCGTGAGATCCGGATTGAGGACGCTGCCGTCCGGCGCAACGTAGAGGGGCGGGAAGACGTCCTTGTCCCGGAAGTAGATCTTATAGACCACGCGGCCCGCGCTGGTGTCCCTGACAGCATCGACCACTTCCGCCGGGCCGGCCTCGGCCAGGACCGTGCGCTGCACCACGGGCGGCAAGGCGCCGAATTTCGCGCCCGGCGAGGTGAGCGGCTTGTCATACGCGGTTTGGTGTCCCGCTTTCTGGCTCTTGTTAGACGTGGCGCACCCGGCCAGCAATAGCGCAACCAACACTGCTCCGAAGACATGCGATTTCATAAACGTGGAGGAATGTATCTGCCGGGCCGCGGATAGCAAGCGTTCGGACCCCCCCATTATGCAGGCCGAGCGAGCCTGGCCTCTGCGAAAGTGTTCGCACCCAAGCTCCGTTGCACCCCCTGTCGCTTAATCAGCTTGCCTTTGCTCTTCGTTTGTGCAAAATAATGCCCCGTGCGGGCGCATGGTGGCGCTCGTAAATAAATTGGTTGCCTCGGTAGCTCAATTGGTAGAGCAGTTGACTCTTAATCTTGCTTGACTGTTTAGGCCAGTTTAAGAGAGTCGGAATGAGTCCGCAAACCTTGGTTGAAACTCACCTTGCCCTAAACTCAATTCACCCCAAATCCACCCAAAAAACATGACGCGGGATACAGTCGGGGATACAAAGGCGGGGCAGTTGAGTCCCGTCAATAGCTCCGCCCGGTCTGGCCCGTCCTGAAATCCGCTCCCCCTATTGCTCCCCGGCTTTTGGCCCTGCCACGATTCCCGCCCGGAGGGTGTCATCTATGCGGGCAGGTCGTCAAAGCTCGCCCTGGGGCAGCCTGTGAAGATTTCTGTTGCGCTCGCCCGGCGAAACTGCATAATCGGCCTCGCAGTCTGCGTGAACGGACTGCCGCCAGTTGTTTGAGCGGACCATCAATCCGCCGGCGTAACAAGCAAACAAAGTGCAGTTGCCAGTGATACCGAGTGGACGGGTGATGCCGTCGCGGGATAAGGTTCACGCCTTCATTGACAACTGCATTTTTTGTGAAGCAAAATGAACGAAGTAATCTGGAATGTGGGCAGCCTCACGGTCTTGCTCACGACTTATTCGCCACGAAGTCGTTATGGCATCCCGGTCCTCCGGGTCAGACACCCCAAAGGCGACTCAGACCTCGGGCCAACGGACCTGCTGCCGAAAGAAGGCCAGTCGAAAAGCCCGGCTGCAGTACTCCTTCTGGCGATTCACGCCGCACACCCGCTGACGGGTAAAGCCTTGGAAGGGGCGCGCCAGTTCTTGCGGCAGTGGCCCGACGGTCCACAGCTGCCCTGACGAAGCTCAGTGGCCACTCACGGCCCCGACCGGAGCCGGGGCCTTTTTCTTTCGACACCGCGCAGGCGGCGAAGCAGCCGAATGGCGGGCTTTGTTTGCAGCCGGAGTTCGCAGATTTCCTGCGCGCACAGCAGGATGATCTGCGGCTCTGAGACTCGCCCTAAAGCGGCCAACGTGGAAACTCGAGGCACGGGCTTTAACAAAAAGCCGTAGCGGTCGCCGTAGGGTTCAAGCAACTGCAAGGTGCGGACGCAAAGCGCATAATCCATTTTTTGCTGCATGCTCTGCCCGCGCAAAGTCTTGAACTGTTGCCAGTCGTGAGGATTCCATTTGAGCCGGCCGCTCGGGTGCGGTGAAAGCCGTTCTTCCGCCAGCGCGCGCGCCAGCTCGCGCTCTGCTTCCGCCCGGTCGCGCGTTTTCAGATTGACAGAGAGCTGTCCCCTTTGACTGCGACGGCGCAAATAAAAATTTGCGCCGGGGTGGGGCTGCTCGATCCACGCCAAGCGGGCCTCACTTCGCGGCTGCCAGTTGAACCGCTTCGGCGTGCTTGTCGCAAATGGGCTGCGTGGTGGAGATGAAACTGGCGAGCCGGTCCGCAGTCCATCCTTGCATCGGGTCATCTTCCGTGAGTTGGTTAAAGAAGGCAAGAAAGCCCGATGCTTTGACCATTAGCTCACTCCACAAATTGACATCATGCGAAGATTGCTCTTCCAAGCGCCGGGGCACGTCTTGCGATTCTAACTTCACGAACAACAGCCGGCGCGCGTGCCCAGCGTCGCTCAAAGTTTCAAATGGCTTGTCACACTCCTTGGCCAACTTGACACACCATTGCGCCGCAATGTAGCTCATATCCGTCGGCAGTGCGGGCTTCATTCGTCGGAAGCTCTCGAAGGATAGCTGGTCCTTATTGACGGCCTCGTGGAGCTTCTGGCCTGCGCTTCTCAATAAGTTCAGCGCTTTTAGCTCAAATTTTCCAGCTTCCGTTGCGGCCTCTTTTGCTCCGGTCCAGTCCTCACTTGCGCCCTTTAACAGTTCAGTTCGCGCGGCATTGTCAAGTTTTTGTGCCCGCTCGTTATACGTTGCAATCGCCTGTTGTTTCTTCTTCATATTGTTTTCACTGTTGCGACTAAGTCAAAAAAAGGCCCGCCAGTTGTTAGCTGGCGGGGGTGTTATGCCGAACCCTGACGAAGGAAAGGGGTCCGCCCGCCACGGGTTTGAAATGTCAGCAGCGGCGGGCGGTTGCCGGGGCCGCGTGCGCGTGGCCCGGCGAAAGCGATAGTTGAGCAAGTAGGTCTCGAAAGCGAACGCCAACGGCCTGTAAATTCGCTTCGGCGTTCGCCTGGGCGACGCGCTCGGCGCGGACGCGGTCCTGTTCCAATTCAGCGGATACCTTGGCAATGTTTTCAACCGTCGCCTCGACAACGCAAAGGGCCATGAGTAATCTTGCCGCAAGCTCCCCGTTCTTATGATCGGCTTTGGCGAGCGCCTTCAAAGTCGGCTCGGTGCCGATCTCGAAGATAGCGCCCTTATGAATGTGCTCAGGATGAAGCGCGTTTTCGACTTTGATCTTCCCGCCTACGTTGCGGAAGCTATGTGTTGCAATGAATTTCATAAGGTGAAGCGTTATAGGTGATGCGTTATTGGTTCGCGGAATCTGCACTTACGATGAACCCAGCCGGATAAAGTAACAGTAAGTTATACCACAAATGGGTTGTTAAGACGCACTCACCGGAAGCGGCGCGAGTGACCCTATCCAGCATCATATCCAGCCCACTATTCCAGATTAAAATAACCAGCGTTTGCCAAGCACCCATGATTGACTGATGATTGCCCGAAAGCTGATTGCTTGACAGCACGGGCCAGTCTGCGGCGCGCGCGTCCTCAAGGAGAAATCTCGGGTAGTTGGTCGCCGGAATCTTCGGCAGGGATTTCCACCTTGCCCTCGTCTGTGGACTGAGTGCCCATGCGTAGCTATCTTCGGGGATATTGCTCTGCGATAACGCCTGTTCTTGCGACAAAAGCGCGCCGAACGTCGCGGGGCCACCATACACGGTAGATTGGACGCCGGGCGTGTTCATAATGCCGAGCGGCTGGTCTTGCCCGCCCTGGCCGAATAGCAGTTGGTAGTCAAGCTGAGTATTGATAGCATCGGAAACCAGCTTCCTGACGTAGGCCTCCGCTCCCGGCTCAGTTTGGCGCAACCACTGCTTAGAAATAGAGACTTGTGTTGATAATCGGCACGGCTTAATGTCGTCGGAGTCGCTAAGAAGGTTAGACGGATTAACGGGCGCAACTTCGCCAAGTGGTTGCGCTGTGGGGGAAGTAGTAACCCTCGGCTTGACGAAATTGGAAGAAAGGCCAGTGATGAACACGGCACCTAACCGGCGGCAGACACTTGTGTTGAAAAGCAATGGGACCCCGTCCTGCATGGCATCGGGAACAAACGCGCCACCGCTCGGGAATTCGCCCGCCGTCATGTCGCGGCTCTTCTTAGGCAATCCGAACAGGCTAAACGGAAGCGACCGGGTCACGCGCCCGTCGGTCGTATGCGCCCTATGCTCCAAGGCCTCGCGCGTGCGGCCCCTAGGGTCGCTAAAGTTCTGAACTGCGTCCAGCAATGACACATCACTGAAATCTGTTTCATCATGCTGAATGTCGCCGTTCAGTAGTTCAATCGCGCGCTGCAGAGGATTATTTTTCATACGGTTAACTCCGGTGGTGTTATCTGCCGGTAAATTTTCATCGTGAAGGAAACTAACTTCGTGGGGTTGCCAAGCGAATCGCAAGGTGGGGATGCCGTCCGGCCCGGCCTCACTTTTTGAGAGGAGACTAAGCTGCGAGTAGCCCACTGAGACACTGGGAAAATCACCGCGCGCAATGCGTGCCCGCCAGTAAGTAGCCTGCGGATGAATCTTCACCTTGGCGCGTGTGCGCCGGTCGCTGTCCACTCGGGCGCTCCCTTGGACAACTTCGCCAATCTCGCCGATTTTTTCATTGTGATCTGCGAGCAAAATGCCGGCGCGGTTCAACTGTCCGAGGTTGGCATCGCCCGGCCCGTGCGAGAGCACCTCGAGATACTTGCCGTACTTGGCATCCTCGCGTAACACGGGGCTTTCGCTGGCAAAGGCGAGTGGCACAATCCCTGTTTCCAGGTCTATGCCGGCACTCTCAAGCACTGCCGCTCTGAACAATCTCGCCGTTGTCTCAGTCATTCCAACTTAAGTTTCGGAGTCAACTGGCGCGGTGTTGGTGCGGGATTATTGAGCCGAAATAGGGCCGCATGGCCTTAACTTCTTGCGAAATACGCGCCTCGCTCCTTCGCAACCTAGCGGCCAACTGACGTTGGTTGCCGCCAACCAGGATGGGATCAATGGCGAGCGCCAGAAGCAAACAGCGGCGGCCAATCTGGCGTTCGGTCCCTGTCTTTACGAGCACGCCCAGCAGTTCATGGGCAGCCGCGAGCCGCACAAGCGCCAGAGCAGCTTGAGCTTGCGAGCGGTTCATGCGGCCTCCTTCCCCTTTTGGGGTTTCATATTTTCGATGTCGCGGGCAATCTGGCAACGTGTTTCGTCCAGCAACTTTTGCAGCGTCGCGCTTTGCGCGTCGCTCAACCCCGCTTCGCTCTTGGCGCGCCCTGGCATTTGCTCCATGCGAGCAACAATTGCTTGAAACATCCTTACCACATCAATTGTCAACGTCCATGTGCGGTTCTGGCTTGCCTCGGCTTCCTCCGCCTTCATTTCGGCCAGCTTCCGCGCTGCGGTCGCCAGTCGTAATTTTTCGCGTTGCAGGTTTTCCCCGTCACGGGCAAACCAAAGGAACAGTTGGCGGATGCCGTCGAGCATGGGGATGCGGCCCTGCTGCACGGGTGGTAGTTTTTTCTCTTGGCAAAGCTGATAGACGCGCCTTGGCGTGAGGTTTGCCAACTCTGCAAGCTGGTTAATCGTGATGTTTTCCGGTGTGGATGCTTTTTTCATAAATGTGTGGAAACTGAAATGGGGTTTGGGCTATGAGTAGCTATTTTCATCACGTCGGCAACCTGCTCTTTGCATTTTTCGCCGGGAAGAACCTAGACAGCGTGGCCTTGCGGGTGTGTTCATATTCAATTCATCGGTGCCTTGCTCAGCCGTCGCGCTTCCATGATACGCCTGGCCAAGTCCTCGGGGCTGCTTGGGTGGACTTGGGCGCGTGGGGCTTCGAGGATAGGCTCGCCGCCGGGCGTGGTCAACCAGACGTAGCCTGGCCGCTCTGAGGGCTGTAATGGTCCGCCGATAAGGGTGATGGCCATGCCGACTTCAGGCAGGTCAACGTAGTGGTAGTGGATTGATGTTTTCATGGTACTCATACCGCGCGTATGCAAAAACCCCCCTGTGCGACAACCACCCACTGTGCAACAACTCCCCTAAAACCCCCTTTAGGGGGGTTGTTGCATAGGGTTGTTGCACATGCAAGAACTGGGTTGTTGCATGGTTTTTGCATAGTTTTTGCACGGTCAAACTTTGACATAAAGCCCCCCCTGTTTTTTGATCGCCCCGTTAGCGACTAAGCGTTCAACGATGGTGATACACGACCGGGTACTGATGTCCACTTTCCGGCTGGCGGCGAATTCATCTATCCGACGCGCCACCTCATTCTTGCTGACCGGCTCAACAAGGCCGTCTATGATGACGCCCAGGCCCAGGGCGAGCACCTGGTCAACTTTTGATGGACGGCCTCCGGGTGCTGATTCTCCCCGCTCCGATTCCGCTGGCGGATCAATCTGCTCCCACCATAACTTGCCCGATGAATGACGCAACCAGACCGAGGTTGTCGGCTCGCCGTTCGGATGGGTTGCGCCAGCGCGTTCACCACGTTTAAGCAACTTTAGTTCGTAACAGTCGCCGTGCGGAACAATTACACTGATTGCTCGCGCCCAATTTACCAACTCAGATGAGCCTAACCCTGCGTACGCATAATCAATCGGCGTCCAGTTTCGCGTATCTTTGATGGACTTTGGCTTTCCGGTGTGATGAGCGCCGATAAGAGCGGCTCCGGTGTCGCGCAATACTGGATTCAACCACTCGCGCAAAAAGCGACTGCATTGTTCTTGTCGGGATACGTCAATCCCGGCGAAACTTAGGAGTGGGTCAACAAAAGCCATATCTGCGTGGAATTGTTCAATCTCCCGCGCCAACCATGAACAGAATTTCTGCCCAATGCGGCTCCCATCGGTAAGCACGCGGACATTGTCGTTGAGTCGCGCGAAATCTTCACCGGCTACGTCCAGTGCGAGCGCGGCCACTACACCTTGCACCATTTCGGATTGATCGCCTGGATCATTCTCAGCTTGCGCGATTAAAACGCGCAATGGCCTAACGGGAGTGATGCCGAACATTGGCCTGCCCAGCGCAAACAGACTTGCCTTCTGCACGAGGAAAACTGATTTACCAACACCGGATGGTGCTATCACCCATGCACCCTGTCCCCGGCACAAGTAGCGCGTGGTTTTTTCATCGGTGACACCGACAAGTGCATTCGGATCGTGCGCGGTGTCATACTCTAAACCTTGAGAGAATGTTAGTGATGGTGAAATGGCGTGCGGCGCTTCGCCGTCAAGTCGCGCCAGTGTCTCGCGTGTACTGTGTATAATGTCGGCGGATTGATCGGGATGATCTTTCGCTTCCTGCCATGCGTTGCCCAATACTTCAACTGTGCGGCGCGATTGAATGGCTGCAAGCAAAGTCTCGGCTTCAAGGTCCGCCAATGACAACGGCAATGCAGTTCCGCTTTCGTTAGCGAGTTGTGATAACAATATAACGCTATCGCCCTTCAAGTGTTTGGCAATGCTCATAATGTCCGGCAACTTACCGTTGCTCTGAGCGGTGCGAATTGCGACGGCGATTTTGCCAAGCTCCGGTTCGATGAATCCTTCCGGGGCGAAGTCCAGCAGGCGGGCGAGAGTCTGGGGAAGCTCAAGCTCGGGGCTTTGGAGAAGCGAGACGACAATGCATCGTTCTCGTAACGTGTCAGCGGCATTCATAATCAAAAACAGGCGAGGCCTGTACTGCAGAGTTCACACCGCTTGCGCTGGCGAATTGGAAAGCGGACAGGGCGGCGCCGTGGGCGTGGGGACGTGGGCTTGACCTTGCTGGGTTGTGTGCTAGGGTGCTTCATACTTCGGATGCCCGGTTGCGGCGCGCCTGTCGAAAGAGCGCCCTTCCGGGCCTTCCTTTTTTTCACTTCCCGCTTGTGGCCGTCAAGAACCGCTCAATCTCAGTCACCGGGAAAAGCTTGGTGCGGAGTGCGCCCGAAGATTTCAGCAGACCGCGCTTGTTGAGACGGTAAACCGTTTGATAGTTCACCCCGAGGATGGACGCGGTTTCCCGCATGGAGTAGGCCAGCCGGGGGAGTGCCGGCCTATCGCTCATTTGATTTTGTTTGTCAGGCATAAGCGTAATTCAATTTGCGCCTACACCTTAGAACCTAACTCAACTCAGTAATAGGGACAGTCTTCTGTGGTTTCTGCCTATTTTTGTTCCCGGTTTGCGGATGGCTTACCGGGCTTGCCCTTGTATGTATATCCGAACACTTTGCACCATCTCCGTATAATGCGCGGCGTGTTGTGATCTGTCTTAACGCCGTTCGCTTTCAAGCATTTGATAACGTCCCGCACTGTGATAGGCTGGGGATTGTTTAAGCAGAACAGCATCAAATGCAGAGAAACCGGATTATCAAATATCTTGTTCGGTTCGTGTTTTGCATAGGCTTCTATCGCGTTGGCCAGTCCACGAAACAGGTCTGCGTTTTTGTTTTTGAGTGCGTGGCGTATTGAGCTTGCCAGAAATTCGCCAAAGTGCATCAATTCGCGCTCCGCTATACTGCGGAGTTGCGGGTTTTTCTCTGATCGTGCTTTCCACTGCAATGCAAGCTGTGTTTGCTCAATTACATAATCCCATTGTGTTCCGGGGATGCGGTCCAAGGCAAATTGTAGCTTGCGAAACGGCAAGTGCGCTCTCCTAATTCTGTCTAGGCGGGCCTTTTGATTCATACCGCCTCCTTTGGCATCGGCAACACGTTTGCGGGCTGCGGTGTTGCGAATGTTACTTTTTGCGCCATTGCTGCGCTGTGCTGCTCCCGCAAGTGCCCGTAAACTTTCATGGCCAGTGCGCCGCCGTCAGAGTGGCCAAGCCAGCGGGAGACGGTAGGAATGTCAACGCCGGCCTCTATGCACCGCGTAGCGAACAAGTGGCGCAAATCATGGTGCGTCAATTTGGGAATGCCAATCATCTTGCACGCTCGCGTAAGCGATTTTTCACACTCCCCCACTTTGCATATCGGCGTGGTGGGTTCCGGGTTGCTCCGTTTCAATCGCTCAAGCAATTGCCGCATGTCGGGGATAATTGGCAAACGCCGAGTCGGTTTCCAATTCCGCGCGCGCCTCACCTTGGCGTTGTGAACCGTCAAAAAACCTTTGTCCATGTCGGTATCAGCAAAGGTTGCGGCCCGTGCTTCGGATAAACGGCAACCGGAGTAGGCGAGAAACCGGGCGAAGTCGGCGCAGTCCTGCGATTGCCGCGCTCCGCTTGTCTCCATGATGTCAACCAACTTTAGAAACTGCTCCGGCTCAGGCAGGACAGGCGGCAAAAGTTCAATCCCCATGCGTTTGATCGTGGCAAGCGGGCTGTTGCTGTCATGGACTATTCCGCCCCGGTCAAGAATTGCCTTGAGCGTGCCGAGGATGTTGTTGAAGTACTGCGCGTCCACTTCCCCGGCCAGCTTGCTTGACCATCCTTCACATTGCGCCCGAGTGATGGCCCGGAGTTTCATCCCGTCCAGTTCCGGCCAGCTTTTCAGCAACCGCTTTATGCAGTTGCGGCGGTAGTACCGGCTTTGCTCTGCCAATGTGTGATCGTTCGCCAGCGTGGACTCGTAAAGCTGTCTGGCCTCACTGAACAGGACCGGCGCCCCGGTGATGTGCCGGTGCTTCTGCTCTCTGGTGATGAAGTCGTGAAGCAGGAGCTTGGCCTGCTCGAATGTCTTAGTTTTGAGGCTCCGTCGAATGAGCTTGCCATTGACCTTCAGCCGTGCGAAGTAAAGTCCTGTGCTGCAGTACTGCAACAGATTATGGACTTTCGGAAACGAGCGCCATTTCCCATCAGGGGAAAGCCGCTCGGTGCGTTTGTTCGTTTTCGGCGGTTTCGTATCCCGCATTGTATCAGGTGTAGTTGTCATATCAAGTCAGACTATACAGGATACAAAGGCGGGATACAAGCACTATTTTACGGGCTGTTTTGTAACGCGTAAGTGCCTGTAAATACGCTGGTTGCCTCGGTAGCTCAATTGGCAGAGCAGTTGACTCTTAATCAATTGGTTCTAGGTTCAAGTCCTAGCCGGGGTACCAACCGCAACCTCGTATTCAGCAATCTCCAAGACCGGTCCCCTCGCCTGGTACAAAACTTGTGTGAAAAAGTAATGGGCTTTCGGCCAGGCAGTGGCATCATGCTGCCAGTTGAAGTCGTGAAACGTCCAATGCGAACAGTGATTTGCGTGCTGGCAGCGGCCCTGCTGGCAGGCGGGATTCCGTTCCGCGGCGAAGCAAAAAGCTACAGCAGCGGGGGCGGCCACAGCTACTCCTCGCACAGTTCGACTTTCGGCGGCAGCCACAGCTCTGGTTTCGGGGCCAGCCACAGCTCCAGTTCGGGCAGCGGCCACAGTTTCAGCTCGGGCGGCAGCCACAGTTCGAGTGGAGAGTCCACGCGCAGTTCAAGCTTCAGCAGCACCAGCAAAGACTTCCGTTCCAGCAGCGGCAAGAGCTACAATTCCGGCTCAACCTGGAGCGACAATGGCCGGCACAGCTATGCTTCCGCGAAAAGTTACAGTTCCGGCGCAGGCCACACTTTTGCCTCCACTTTCGGCAATGACAGCGGGGCAACAGCAACCCAATCCGCGCTTAAGGCCAAGCCGGTTTCAAGCGAGGACCGGTTCACTTTTGACACCGCTGCCGCGCAGGCCCGAAAAGAGGAAGCCAGCAAGGTGAGATTCACGCGGTCCAAGGAGTCACAGCTTCCGCCGTCAGCCACGCCGAGCGATGCTCCGTGGTCCACTGCGCCGAGCGGGTCGCCTCGCTCCACCCCGAGCACGCCGTCGTACCGGGTCCGGTCGCCGCCGCTCTCCGCGCCCGCCGGGAATTCTTACCGGCCCGTGGTTTACGTGCCCGATGCCGGAACGCTTTCGAGCCGGCCCGTGCGGATTTATAACGTGTTCAATCCCTATTCGTCGCGGCCCTGGGTGACTTATCAGGATCCTTACAACAGCTTATTCTGGTGGTGGTTGCTGGACCGCTCGCTCGATGACCGGGCCTGGTGGGCGTATCATCATCGCTACGACATGGACCCGGCGCGATACCAGGCGCTGGTGGCCAATGACCAGCAACTGGAGGCGCGCGTGGAACAACTCGAGGCTCAACAAGCGCCGCGCGACCCGAATTATGCGCCGCCCGGCGTGGACCGGGACTTGATGTATTCCGACCGTTACGTGGAGCAGGCCTACAGCAATCGCCCCACGACTATGGGAGCGGTTGCTTTCTGGCTGCTGGCGGTCCCGACGGCGCTGGGCGTGACCGGCTTCTTTATTTGGCTGATTTGGTTCAAACGCTGGCAAACCGCAACCTGATAAACACGGACTCTATGCAAACACATCTACCTGACTACCTGCTGACCGACCTCGTCGCCACTGTCGCCTTTGGCGTGGTGGCAATCCTCCTCATCGTGCTCGGCTACATCACGTTCGACAAGCTTACGCCCAAGCTGGATTTCGACGATCTGCTTAACAAGGGCAATACGGCCCTGGCGATTGTCGTCGGGTCTTTCATTTTGGGTCTCTGCTACGTGGTCGCCCGGGTGGTGGCGGCCATTTTGGGAGGCTAATTCAGTCAAACGGGTTAATCAGTTGATTAAGCCACGCGGGTTGCCTGGGTCAGGGGCGTTGGAAGTGCAGCAGCGTTCAAACGTTGATGAGCTCAATAAGTGATGGAACCTGAGAAGAAAGGCAAAACGCTCTGGGAGATGCTTCTGGAGCGGCTCCACGGCGGCGGCAACGGCGCCGGCATCGCGTTCGCCAATCCGCTCGATCTGCGGGTCGGCTCGCCGGTCGCCGTCGCCTATGCCAACGGTCCCGAGTTTGGCGATTACAACTTCACGGTGCAGGAGATGCGAGAATACACCCGGCGCATTGAGAGCCGGGAGTTCCGGTTTACGGATTACGTCCTGCGCGGGGTCAGCACCAAGTCCCCCGACGCCGACGACACCCTGACGGCCCGGCTGCGCGTCGTGCCCAACCAGGCCGGAGCGAACGATGCGCTGCTGCTGCGGCTGTATGATGAGTTTGCATTTGCCGAGGGTTTTCTGGGTGTGGTAAAGGATACGACCGGGCTGTTCAAGGTGACGGACGACAAGTCCGGCGCCGAGGAAACGTTCTCGCGCATCAACGACCTGCGCGAGTCATACCAGGCGGCGGTCCTCGTGGTATCTGAGACAACGACCGACGGCAAAGGGGCAACCGGCAAAGTTTCGCCCGTGAAGGTGGAGTATTGGGACTACTGGCGCGATGCGGACATCGGCGGCGGACAGACGGCCAAGGAATTCGTCTTCGTCGAACTGAATTCCGACACGGGCTGGTTTCAGATTTGGCGGGGGCGGGAGTTCTTTTCCTGAAACTTGGAAGGAGAGGCTTATGGCGACTTTAGACATCAAACCGGACGGCTCATGCAAATACGACCTGGTCGCGCTGGGGGAGATCATGCTGCGGCTGGATCCGGGCGAGGGGCGGGTGCGCACGGCGCGCGAGTTCAAGGTTTGGGAAGGCGGCGGCGAATACAACGTCGCCCGCGGCTCGCGGCGCTGCTTCGGCCTGAAAACCGCCGTCTGCACGGCGTTCGCGGACAACGACGTTGGCCGGCTGCTGGAGGATTTCATCCTCCAGGGCGGCGTCGATACGGAGTTCATCAAGTGGGTGCCGTATGACGGCGTAGGGCGGACGGTGCGCAACGGCCTGAATTTCACCGAGCGCGGCTTCGGCGTGCGGGGCGCAGTGGGTATTGCCGATCGCGGCCATAGCGCCGCCAGCCAGCTTAAGCCGGGCGATTTTGACTGGGACCACATCTTCGGCCAGCTCGGCGCGCGCTGGCTGCACACCGGCGGCATCTTCGCCGCGCTGAGCGACACGACTCCCAAGCTCGTGCTCGAAGCGGTGCAAGCCGCCCGGAAGCACGGCACCATCGTTTCTTACGACCTGAACTACCGTCCGTCGCTCTGGAAAAGCATCGGCGGCCAGAAGCGGGCGCAAGAGGTCAACCGGGAGATCGCCCAGTACGTGGACGTGATGATCGGCAACGAGGAGGACTTCACCGCCTGTCTCGGTTTTGAAGTCGAGGGTGCGGATGAACACCTCTCCCGGATTGAGGTAACGGCCTTCAAGAAGATGATCGGCAAAGCAGTGAAGGCTTACCCGAACTTCAAAGTCGTGGCCACGACCCTGCGCGCGGTCAAAACGGCCACGCGCAATGACTGGGGCGCGATTTGCTGGGCGGGCGGCAAGTTCCACGAAGCGCCGAACCGCCAAGACCTGGAAATCCTGGACCGCGTGGGTGGGGGCGACAGTTTTGCCAGCGGCCTGATTTATGGGTTGGTCAGGTTCAACGATCCGCAGAAAGCCGTGGAGTACGGCGCGGCGCACGGCGCGCTGGCCATGACCACGCCCGGCGACACGTCCATGGCGTCGCTCAAAGAAGTGGAGGCGCTGGTCAAAGGCGGCAGCGCGCGCGTACAACGCTGAGGTTACAGGGCGGACTGGAGGATAGACTACGCACCGTGTCCCCCCGATCTCTCCCCATGAGATGGGGAGCGGGAAAGCCGCCACACGTGCTGAGTGTAGCGTATGCTACGGACTCCTCTTTAACTATTTGCCGGCCTTTATCACCAGCAGCCAATCGCCGGGATCAGGCGTCGGGAATTGGCAGGAGCGTCCCCCCACCACCGCCACGGCGGGGTTGGTTTCGCCCGTGCGCGGACTAAACCAGCCGACTGAGGGCGAGTGCGGCAGCACATTGAGGAACAATTCGAGCGTGCGGTCCTCCGGCACATAGACGATTGCAAGGGTATTGGCTTCATTACTGGCCGCGGCGATGAACCGGCGCGGCGACTGGTCGCCCGGCTGCGTGGCAATGGCTTTTGGCTGCGGGCGCAAAGTCCAGAAGTCCATCGAGTTCATGAATTTGGCGAGATACGCCATCTGCTTGCCGGCCGGCATGAACATTGCCTTCCGCCACATGGGCAGGTCGGCTGCTTTCGTTTGTTCGTGCTGCGGCCCGACGGTCGGGTCCCAGTTCGCCACGCCCTGGGCGCCGTAGCTGACCCCGGCGGTCGGTATCATGAGCACGCTCCAATAAATGGCGCGCCGCACGTCGTCTGAGCTGAATCGTTTGCTGGACTGCGCCGCGAAGCCATTCTCGTAAGGCACAAAGGGGATCAGCGGGCGGGCCGGTTCCTTTTTCCATTCCGCCGCAAACGGCCCGGACAAGGTCCACTTGAGAGCGTCGTCGCTAACGTCGGCTACGCTTTGATAGCCGAAAACGTCAATCCACTTCTCATCGCGGAACTCGTCGAACAGCCACTGCGTCCCACCGGGATACAGAATGACGGGCGCGTGCGCTCTTGAGCCGAAGACACTCTGGCCGATTCTCTTCCAGCGCCCAACGTTCTTGGCTGAAGTGTCGCCCTCGAACGCGACCAGCCAGGCCACCGGCTCCGCTCCCCAGCGGGCGACGACATAACGAACGAGCAACTCCGCCTGCTCGTCGGGCAAGGGTATCGCCGCGTTCTTCTGCGATTCCAACTCCAACAACGGGACAATCGCGCTCAGGATGCCCGCCTGGCTCAACGTGTCCAGTCTGGCATCCAGCCGTTGGAAGAAGTCGGGATTGATTCCAATGCGTTCCGGAAAGCCGGTGTAGGCGGACTCCTTTTCGACGTCCTCACCGGGCGCCACCGCCCATTGTGCCACCGTGAAGCGTTGGCGAGCGCGCGTTCCCGCGTAGAATTCCCAGTCCTTGAGCTCAGCCGCGCGGGCGCCGGTCCAGACGGTGTCCGCCAGCCAGAAAAAGGGCGTGCCGTCGGCGTGTTCGAGATGCCGCTGGTCGCGGGCGACGCGCACCTGGCCGTGTTTATGGAAACGGGTGAGCCCAATGGGGGCGGTGCAAAGGAATTCGCCGGTCTGGTTGTGCAGCTCGAAGTTGGCCGTGTCGGAGCACGTCGTCTTGAACTTCCACCGTCCCGGCTGGTCGGGTGAGAAGCGCACGCGCCAGGTCTTGCCGCCGTCCCAGAACCCGTCCACCTCGCTGGTGTCGCCCAGCGGCGAGGTGAAAAGCACCGTGAGCGAGGCGTCCTGCAGTGCGTTCGAATAGACCACGCTGCTCTTGAAGACCTGCTCGAAGCGGCCCCATTTGGGGATAACCGGCGTTTTGGCCGAAGCGGCTGCCGTTAGGACTCCCCCCGGCAGCAGCAACAGACCCAGCGCGGCAACCTGCGACCATCTGAAAACAACATTGCGTATCATGTGAATTCCTTTCGGTTCGTTCATGGCACATCAGACACCAAACTGTGGATTGTGTCAACCCATACCCGATTCCACATTCTCGGCACGGCTTCCAGGCGTCCGGGCTTGACAAATCGCGGGCTTGCGGCACAGTTGAAGCGTGACTTTGCTCTTTGGCCGTCGCATGTAGAGGGCGCTGTTGGAGGAGGCCAATCGGGTGGCCGACCAACCGGACACATCGCCGGCGGAATGGTTTCCGATGCTCGCGGCGCAGGTTGCGCGGACCGGCAAGGGGCCTCTCAAACGGCAAGCTCAGACTGCCGATCCGGTCGCCGGAGCCTGGCAGCAACAGGCGGCAACCGTGGAAGGTGTTTGCCGGTGGTGGGAGGGCAGAAAGAGGGCGTAAACAAAGGAACAACAAAGGAACAACAAAGGATAAACAAAGGACTTTCTCCATCCCCCCACCGTCCCACCAGCATCCCCTCACCAGGGCATTAAGGGGGCAAGCGGCTCGACTCAAGCTCACTTGCCAGGGATTGCTTGGGGACTGGGGTGTTGCGTTAACGTTATCGAAAAGACGGGGGCTTGGGGTCAGCGGGAAAAGGGCTATTGGCCGGTTAGTCTTCTGGTTAATCCGAATGCCCTAAGCCGGCAACATGCCGGCGCTCCGTCCTCTCGGCGTTCCGCGCGTCCAAGCATCCGGGCCATGCCGTAGCGAGCGACGTTCATTCCGCCCGAAAAGACTTCCCTCGGGCAGCAGGGAGAGTATGCTCGCCACAAGTGTTGTGCTGTGGAAGACCGGTGATATGGAATCGAACCTGATACTTGAGGAAGACTGGCGCACCAAGAACGAATTGGCGCCCGAGGCGGATCAGGATATTCAGCGCCTGTGCCAGAACATTTGCCAGTCGGTGGTGGAGCATCCCCATCCCAGCGCGATCTCGCATGGCGGTGAAGACCCGAAACCATTTTAGGCTCAGCATTGAACCCCGATGAATATCCCGCGCACCGAAGCTGACCTTCAATCGCTCATCAAGGGGCGGGTCGAAGAATCAATCTCCCTCGACTACAAGGACGGCGCTGCCCTCGCACGCGACGATAAGAAGCGCGACGAAATCACGAAGGATGTCAGCGCCTTCGCCAACTCGGCTGGCGGCCTCATTATTTACGAAATCGCTGAAGGCCGAACCGCAACGACAAAACATCTTCCTGTGGCTCTTGCACCGGTGGATCGCACACAGTTCTCAAAAGAGTGGCTGGAGCAGGTAATCCAACGAATCCAGCCCAGGATCGAGAGCATCGAAATCATCCCGATCCCATTGGGCTCCGCACCCGACCATGTCGCTTACGCTGTGAGCATCCCGCAGGGCGACACCGCGCATCAAGCTGCCGATAAGCGGTACTATAAGCGCCACAACTTCATGTCTGTGCCGATGGAGGACTACGAACTCCGCGACGTAATGAACCGCCTCACACACCCGATCATTGAGTTGGAGGCTGAAATCGTCTGCGAAATGGCGTCGCCTTCCAGCATGTATCCTGTGGCACCGCGGTCACCATATCCTGAGCACTTGATGCACATTCGAGCATTCAATCGAGGCAAAGCCATCGCGCATCACATCGTCTGCTTTGCCAAGGTCCCAACCGATCTGCTCGACAAGAGTGAGAAGAATGACGATGGAGCCATCGTCTTCGACAACCACATCGCCCAGTTTACCGGCAACGTGCAAGCTGGATTTGCGAGCTACGGCAATCCCCAGTGGATGCCTATCCTGCCGCAACTGAGCCGAGAGCTCCGCTCGCTCAGGCTTCGTCCCGACTTCTACCGGCACCTCGCCGATGAATTCACCATCCCTTGGGTCGCCTACTGCGACACGTCGCCCGTGCGATCTGGTGAGTTCACCAAAGCCAACGTGAAGTGGACTGTCAGCGAGGAGTTTCGCCAATTTGTTACTGGACCCTAAACCGCTCTACGCAACTCCTTTGTCATGCGTCTTTTGTCATGCCCATCGGATTCCAATACGACGTATTCCTGAGTCACAGCGCGAAGGACAAGGCGGTGGTGCGCCCGTTGGCGGAGCGGTTGCGGAAGGACGGGCTGAAGGTGTGGTTCGATGAGGGGGGCCTCGGCTTGAATTGGCGCGTTGACGGTTGGAATGGATGCTGCGATGCTGTTGGCATGGCTGAGGCAAAGGTTTTTCCGCCGGGTGCACAGACGACTGCTGCCGGGTCGTTTCGGGAGGCTCCTGCCCGGCTGCATTTCGACCGGGAGCGTCTTGGCCACTTGTGCCGGGAGCGAGGTGTGGCGCGGTTGGACGTGTTCGGGTCGGCGTTGCGCGAGGATTTCCGGGAGGACAGTGACGTGGATTTACTGGCCGGGTTGCGGCCCGAGGCTTGTGTCACTTTGCTGGATTGGGCGGATTTGCAGGAGAAGCTGTCGGAGGTTTTCGGTCGTCCGGTGGATTTGGTAAGTCGGCGGGCGGTGGAGGGGAGCCAGAATCCGTATCGGAAACAGGCGATTCTCTCGACGGCCATACCCATTTATGTTGAGGGAGCGTGAGGCTCACTTAACCAAACTGCCACCCCCGCCCGGCTGACCCGGAGAGGCGAGGATTGGAAACGAAGGCGCGAAGGGAGCGGGAGGGGTTGGCGATTCACGATTTACGCGCGGCTCGCGGTCGGTGGCGAAGGGCTTCCAATTCGCGGCGCAGAGGGAGCCAGCAGGCGCGGTCGGCCTGGCGTTCACGGTCTTCCTCGTCGCGCAGGCCGCGTTCCAGGCCCGAGTTGTCGCCAAGCCGGGCGCAGGCCAGCAAGGGACGCCTTGACGTGAGGCGCCGGCACAAGGCGGGGTGGCGCCGGGCCAATTCCAGCAGCAGTTCGGGTGTGCGCAGTTCGAGGAACCAGAAGGCGAGTTGGCTGGCGTTGGCGGTCGCGCGGTGTTGGAAGTAATGGGCTTCGACCAGGCGTTGCAGCATGGGCCAATCTTTCTCGCGCTGGGTCTTCTTGGCGTTCACGAGGTCGGGCAGGGACATCAGGTCAGCGGAAAAGCCATCGGGCAGAGTGACGGTGGCGCGGCGCGCCCATAGCTTGTTGAAGGAGTCAACTCCCCGCATCACCGACATGACGTCAACGCGCATCCGAAAGGCTTCAGGATGGCGGCAGCGGAAATGCACGGCATGGCCGCGGCGGAGGTATTGCAGGCGGAGAGGCGGGACGGCAATGACTTCGGCCTGGAGCGCAGCGAGGGCGGCGCGCAGGCGCGAGAGGTTGGCGGCGTCGGCCAGAATGGCGAGGTCGGTGTCGCGGCTAAACTCGGCTGCGCCGTAAAACACGCAGGCTTGTCCGCCCATGAGGAGGGCGCGGACGCGGTGCGTTTGGATCGAAGAAAGGACTTTGCGTATCGGGTTCGGGATCAAGCGAGCCTCCCAGCATCAGGTAGCCGGCCCAGAGTTTCTCGCTCTCGGCCCAGCGCTCGGCGGGGGTCAGGCGGTACCATTCCGCCCATTCCGCGCCGACAAGTTGTTCCGCAGACACCACAGGACAAGGTTGCCACGGCTTTGGGCTGGCTGCAAGAAATTGGCGATTGGCGATTGGCGATTTACGATTTACGATTTACGCGCGGCTGGCGATTCGTGAGGTCGCGGTCAGGGCGGCCAGAGGGTTACAAACGCGTGCAGCTTTTATAGATGCGGAGGGGCAATAAAAGGAGATGTTGACACGGTGTAACGCAATTGCTAATCGTGCGTGGTTACGTGCGGTTGGCAGTGGGAGAAAGGCTCGGATTAAATATGAAGATTATTCTATCGCTCGCGGTAATGACCGCTCTGGTGGCGCTGGAGCAGGGCACAACTTGCCGCGCCGCCGATGAGGACGGCGTGGCGCTGGCCATTATCTACGATACTTCCGGCAGCATGCACGATTCGGTGCGCGACAGCACGGGGCGGTCCGCGCCCAAATACATCATCGCCAACCGCGCGCTGGCGGCGGTGGCGAAGCAGATTCAGGCCTTTGCGACCAACAATGCAGGCGGCGCGCCCCGGAAGGTCGAGGCCGGTCTGTTCGTGTTCAGCGGGGAGAGCGCGCGGGAGGCGGTCAAGTTCGGGCCGTTCGATGCGGCGGCGCTGGAAGAGTTTGCCCGGAGCTTTTCGACTCCGAGCGGCAACACGCCGCTGGGCAACGCCTTGAGTGTGGCCACCCGGAGGGTCCTGCGTTCGCCCCTCTCGCGAAAGCACGTGCTGATCATCACGGACGGCATGAACACGGCGGGGCCGACACCGGCCGCGGTCATGCCCAGGCTCAAGCAGCAGGCGGAGGAGAAGCAGACGACCGTGTCCGTGCATTTCGTGGCGTTTGACGTGGATGCCAAAGTGTTCGATGGGGTCAAGAAGCTCGGCGCGACGGTGGTCGGGGCATCCGACGAGAAGCAGCTTAACACGCAATTGGAGTATATCCTCCAGCGCAAGATTCTCCTCGAAGAAGAGGAGCCGGTGAAAAAGAAGTAACCAGCAAGCAATAGAAAGGAAACCTATGTTTAGAGCGATCAAGCGGTTGTTTATATGGATGGGCCTGATGGCGGAGCAGGCGACTGAAACCGATGCCATCAACCAGGCCGTCGTCGAGCGCGGCATCCGCGACTCCAAGGCGAAGGCCGACAAAGCGCATTATGCCAACGGCCAATTGGCCGGGCAGATTGCGCTGCTGCGGGACCAGATCAAGCGGCAGGAGCGCCAGCGGGAGGAATTGCAAAGCCTCTTGCAGGCGGCGGCGGCGGCCAATGACGAGGCCAACGGCGCGCATTACGCCGACGAGCTGGCCACGGTGGAGGCGGACTTGAAGGATAACAAGGACCAGGCGGACAACCTGGAGCAGCTTTACAAGCAAAACACGGAGATCATCGCCGAGAGCCTGCGTGAGATTCAGAAGTTCCAGCGCGAATTCGAGGCGGTCAAGGCCAAGGTGGCGATCGGGCGCTCGCTCGAGAACCTGTCGGGCATGATGAAGAGTTCGATCACCGAATTGCAGGGCATGATGGGCGGCGAGCTGGGCCAGTCCATGCAGCAGCTCCGGCAGTCCGCGGCCTCCGGCGAGGGCCAGATGCGCGCGACGCTCGATTTGGCCAAGGAAATGGGCTCGGGCATTGCGCGCGAGCAGGAAGCCCGCAAAATCCGGGGCGCGGCGCTGTTCCAGGAATACAAGAAGAAGATGGGCATGGTGCAACCCGAAGCGGCGGCGGCGACGCCGGCCCCCGCGGCCCAACCGGAACGGCAGAAGATCCCGGAGCAATGAAAAGAACAAACGGAGTGACGGAGAATTGGAGTAATGGAGTAATGTGCTGACAAATGAACACGGTGTTGGAGCAGAGGCGTGTTGGAGGAGCGGGATTGTTCCCATCACTCCACCACTCCAGTGCTCCATCACCCCAATCCCCTTAATGCTATGACAACACGTGGAAAGATAGTTTTGACAATTGTGCTCCTGGCCGTGGTCGGCTTTGGAGTGTACCGCTGGTGGGACAAGATCGCGCCCCAAAGCAAACCGCAGAATGTATCCGTTGACGTCGCCAAGGTCAGGGATGACATCGCCAAGGCCAAAGCCGTGCCGGTGGACATCCCGCTGCTGGCGGGCACCAATGTGGCGACGCTGGTCGAGCGCTCGGGGATTCCCGCGGTGAGCGGCGTCAGCGACTACAAGAAGGAGATGAAAGACGGCAAGCCGGTCGTCGAGTTCCCCATCAACGTCTGGCCCGGCTGGGCGCCCATCATCATGGCCAACGCCGGCATGGAACCGAGTGACCAAAGCGTCTTCGCCAGGAAATATGGCTTCTATGTTCACCTCGCCATCGTGGACGACCCCGTGAAGGCGCGCGACCTCTTCGCCAGCGGCCAAAGCCACATCCTATGGGGCACGCTGGACATGATCGCGCTGTTCGCGCCGGAACTGGTCAAGGACTCGCGCACGGTGCCGGTGGTGTGCCAGCAAATCGACTTCTCGGCGGGCGGCGACGGCGTGGTCGCCCGGGGCGACATTCGCAGCGTCAACGATCTTCGGATCAAGGACGGCAAGCGCAGGAAGGTGGTGCTGGCCCAGAACTCGCCCAGCCATTATCTCATCATGTCGCTGCTCATCGACGCGGGCATCGACCCGGGGGACATTGATTTCAAATGGTCAGCGGATGCGCCCTCGGCGGCGAAGATATTCGTGCAGGACCCTAGCTACGACGCGTTCGTGGGCTGGTCGCCGGACATCTATAATGTCACGGACAAGCTGAAAGGCTCGCGCCTGGTGGTGACGACCGGCACCGCCAACCACCTGATCGCCGACGTGTGGGCAGTGCGCAACGATTTCTACCGCGACCACCCGGAGATCGTGTCGGGCCTGGTGCGCGGCATCCTGGAAGGCGTGGATATGGTGCGCAAAGACCCCGGCCGGGCCGCCCAGGCGCTGGCCACCGGCTTCAGCCTGCCGGTGGAGGATTGCAAGAACATGGTCGGCAAGGACGGCGGCATTACGGAAGGCGACGCCCACCTGACGAACTATCGCGAGAACGCGAAGTTCTTCCTCGACCCGTTCAACCCGGCGAGCTTTGAAGTCGTCTGGAACAGCGCCTCGACCATCTACAAGTCCCTGGGCACGATCAGCAGTTCCGTGCCGGCGGCCAAAGTCAAGGCGGCGACGGTCCTGGCCGCCATGTCCGAGGAATACAAGGATGTGCGCGACCTCTCCCAGCCGACCTTCAAACCCGATGCGCTGATGAAGATGAGCGCCGAGGCGGGCGCCGGCCAGGTGCTGACCAAGGCGGTGCAGGTTGCCTTCGAGCCGAACAAATCGGTCCTCAACGCGGAGTATGACACGACCATCCCGGCCACGCTGGAGGAAATCGGCAAGCTCGCCGGGCGGTTCGGCAACGCCTACATCATCATCGAGGGCAACACCGATGCCAGCCGCAAAGGCATCGTCCCCACCGACCTGGTCCGGCAGCTCTCCTACGACCGCGCCGACGCCGTGCGCAAGGCCATTATGGACAAGTACCAGTTCGACCCGAACAAGTTCAAGGTGGTCGGCAACGGCTGGGACAATCCGCTGCCGGGCTGCACCGACCCGAGCAACGCCGAGCATAACAAGAAGAACCGCCGCGTTGAGGTCAAGGTCTTCCCGCTCGAATCCGGGTCCTGAGTCCGAGTTGGCCCGAACCAGGCGACTAGTGCCAGCCTTCGGCCGGCACGCATAGACAAGCAATGACCCGTTTTCGAAACCGAGACGAGGCACGGCGCCCTCAGGGCCAAGTGTCAATAGTAACGGGACAAGCGAGCACCCCGGCCCCAGCGGGGCATTATGCCATATGCCAGAATCCTTCCGCTTCCTGATCTTCGCCGTGGTGTTCGTGGTGGTTCTGACGCTGGTCGTTCGCCTGACCAGACTGCGGGTCCGTGGGGACTTGCCTTCAGCCAAGATGATAGGTCTGACGGCCTTGTTTATTGGAGTCGTCCTGGTGGCCTGGTGGTTGGTCACCCGCGGCCAGCCGGAAAAGCGGATGATCCAATCGCTCATTTTGCCCAGCCCGACGGAAGTCCTCAGTGCTTTCAAGCCGTTGCACTTGGAACAAGGCCTGGTGCGCAGCGCCTTTTATTCATGGCTCCGGGTGACCGCCGGCTTTGGGCTGGCCGCCCTCGTGGCTCTGCCCCTGGGGGTTTACATGGCGACCTTCCCGTCAGTCGCCGCATTCTTTCGGCCCCTCTCCCTGGCGGGGACCTACGTGCCCATCGTGGTCCTTATCCCCTTGAGCATGACATGGTTCGGCACCGGCGAAGCCCAGAAGATGGGATTCCTGTTCATCGGCTGCTTCGTCGCGTTGCTGCCGTTAGTCATCAAGGACATCGCCGACGTGCCGTCTGCTTTCTTGGATGTGGCGGTCACGAAAGGCGCATCACAATGGCAACTGGTCCGACACGTTCTGTTCCCCGTAGCCCAGGCCAACATCTGGGACCACATGCGCGGTGTGTATGGCGTGGGCTGGGGTTGGATCATTATGGCGGAAGTTTTTGTTCGGCCGGAGTATGGGCTCGGCGGCTTGATCGATGTCTCCACCCGGCGCAGTCAAACCGGCTCGGTTTATGCGATTATCCTTGTGATTGTGTTGATCGCCGTGGCTTGCGACCAGTTGTGGCGGCTGGGGGGTGAATTGCTCTTCCCGTACCGCAAGACGGAAGAGTGAGTTATGCCGGAAGCCAGTCATCCCAGCGACGGTGCCGCGCCTCATCACGCGAAGCCCGACCAGGCCGAGGGCTTGCTCGCGGCTCCGCCGGAACAGCGGCTGCTCGCGCCCCCGGACGTAGTGACCTTCAAGCACGTCTCCAAGACCTTCGGCCACGGACCGGATGCCAAGCTGGCGCTTCAGGACATCGACTTCACCATCGAAGACCTGCCCAACACTGGTGAGCTTATCACGATTGTCGGTCCCTCAGGCTGTGGGAAGTCCACCCTCCTGCGCATCATCGCCGGCTTGAAACCGCATTTCCCCCAGACCAGTGGCCAAGTGCTCGTGCAAGACAAGCCGGTGCAGGAACCGGGGCCGGACCGGGGCCTGGTGGACCAGAAGTACTCGCTGCTGCCACACCTGAATGTGCTCGAGAACGTCGCCTTCGGGCTGAAGTTGCGCGGGGTGAAACGCTCGGACCGAATCGCCCGCGCGCAGGAATGGGTGAAGAAGGTCGGCCTGGAAGGGTCGGAGAAGAAGTTCCCATCCGAGCTTTCAGGCGGCATGCAGCAGAGGGTGGCCATCGCCGCGACGCTCATTCTCCAGCCGCACATCCTGCTCATGGACGAACCTTTCGGGGCCTTGGACCCCGGCATCCGCCTGCGGATGCAGGAACTGCTCATCGAACTGTGGAATGAACAGAAAAGCACGGTGTTTCTGGTGACCCACTCGGTCGAGGAGGCGGTTTACCTGGGCGACCGCGTGTTTTTGATGGCCCCCAGCCCGGGGCGGCTGGTGGAGATTCTGAAGGTGCCACGGCCAGCCGAGCCGCCGGAGGAAAGCCGCCGCAAGCCGTGGTTCATTAACTTCTGCCAGGCGCTGCTCCATCGGCTCGAAGAGGAATCCCCCGCCCCGCATGGCGTAAAGGTCTAGCCGCTGAACTTTTGTGTGTCCCCCAATTCTCGCCTGCGCTAGACTGCCCGCGTAGAACCGCATGGACGAGCAAGCGCCAAATTATCATCGCGAGTTTCTGAAAAGCCCGCAACACGCGGCGCTGGGGCTGCTCACGCTGGGGGCGGGCTTCATGAGCGGGATGATGCTGCCGCTCATTGCCGGCGTAACCTGCTATACGCTGGGCTGGATTTATCTGCCCGACCTCCCGTTCTTCCGCCGCTGGGTGGACCACCGCCGCGAAGCCGCCAAACGCGCGGAGGATGTGCAAAAGGTCGCCGCCTTCGTTCAGCGCCGGGACGCCCTCATCGCCTCCCTCTCGCCGGTTCGCCGCGAATGCTACACCCGCCTCGCCGCCGTCTGCCACGACATCGAGACCGCCAGCGCGGACAATCTGCTGGCCTCCGCCGACCCCGCCACCGACCCCCGCCTGCGCAAGCTGGACGAGCTGATGTGGACCTACCTGCGCCTGTTGGGCATTCAGGAGTCGCTCGAGCAGTTTCTGGCGACCGAGCGCAGCGAAAACGTGCCGGCCATTTTGAAGGACGCCGAAGCCGAAGCCGCCCGCCTCAACACCGAAGTCGAGGCCCTCAAAGCCAAGGGCAACAGCGACGCCCTGGACACCAGGCAACGCTATCTGGGCTCGCGCCTCGAGCGGTTGGAAGTGCTGCGCAAACGTCAGCAACGCAGCGAGCAGGCCGAGGCCAACCTCGCTCTTGTCGTCGCGGAGCAGGAGCGCCTCGACCAGCAGATCAAGCTCATCCGCGCCGATGCTGTCGCCACCAAGAACGCCGAGACCCTTACCGCCCGCATTGACGCCACCGTCGAACACCTGGACCAGACCAACAAATGGCTCTCCGAGATGGATGAGTTCAAGGACCTCGTCGGCGACATGCCTGCCACGGATCTCCGGGTTGGTTACCAGGCGGCCGCGGCTCCGTTGCCCGTCGCGCCGGCTCCGCCGCCACCCATCATTCAGAATGTGCCATTCAAGAAGCGCTACCCCGACCGTCAGCGCCAGGCATGATGAAATCCGAAATCCGAAATCCGAAGCCCGAAAGAAGCCCGAAGAATCGCGCTTCGTGTGGCTGTAGCGCGTCCAGGCACCGCCACTCGCAGTCTGTGCTATGGAGCCACTGTCCGCCGGCAACCGGGCGTGCCCTTCGGGGACAAATTCGGATTTCGGCCCTCGGATTTCCTTCGGTCCTCGGATTTCGGATTTCGGATTTCGGATTTCACCTTCCCTCCCCATGAAAACTGAATCCTCCACCGCTCCACCATCCTCAACCGCAACCACCGCAACGCCATCCCGCCTCCCTCTGAAAGGCTGGGCGCTCGAACTGGCGCGCCGCTGGAACGGCGGCACCTATTCGCTGTTTATCCTCCACGGCAACATCTTTGATCTGTTCCCCGTGCAGGACGACTCAAGCGTCAATTACGTCCCGCTCAAAACCTTCCTCGTGCGCCGGCTCTTCCCCGAGCGCGCCTGCCTCCTCTTCTACGACATCAGCGACGGTTTGACCTTCGGCTCCGCCGACATGCAGAAACGCTTCTTCGAGTGGCTCGAGGTCTATGACAACGTCGAGAACACCAACTTCCATGCCTCCGGGCCGCCGCGGGACCTCCTCCATCTGGCCCCCCTGCTCCGCCGGTTCTTCCTGCGCGTCGCCGAAGAGAAAGAAAAGTGGCGCGGCATCACCTTGGTCATTGATTTCCCCGAGAAACTGATCCCCGCCTGCGAGGAAGCCAATGCCAGCATGGAGGAACGCATGAACCTGGTGACGTTCCTCAAGTGGGCTGCGGCGCCGGAACTTGCCCGGCTCGACATCGGCGTCGTGCTAGTCACCGAGACCGCCGACGAACTCAGCGCGCGCCTGCTCCAAAACCCCTATGTCGCCCAGGTCCGCATCGAATTGCCCGACGCCGACGAGCGGCTCCGCTTCCTCCAATCCGGCTGGGCCGAAGAGATGGCGGACGGCAAGCCCTTCTCCAACTGGAGCGATTTCTCCGCCGAAGAGCTGGCCGCGCGCACCTCGGGGCTGAACCTGTTGCGCATTCGCCACTTCCTCGCCGAGGCCATCCGCAATGGCATCCGCGTCACGCAGGAACATCTGACCGCCAGCAAGAAGCGCCTCATCGAGGAATACTGCCAGGGTTTGGTGCGCTTCATAGACCCGAAGCCCGGCGTGAACCTCGACCTTGTGGCCACACATGTCGCACCCAAGCAGAGGCTGCGCGAGCTGGCCTGGCTCATCAAGAATGGCAAGACGGACGTGATCGAGCGCGGTGTCCTCGTGCCGGGCCGTGTGGGGGTAGGCAAATCCTTTCTCATTGACTGCTTTGCCAGCGAATGTGGCCTCCCCGTCATGGAAATGGGCGAGTTCCGCTCCAAATGGGTCGGCGATACCGAACGCCAACAGGCGCGCATTCTGATGACCATCCGCGCCCTGGGGCCGGTCATTGTGGTCGTGGACGAAGCCGATGCCGTCTTCGGCGACCGCGAAGCCGACGGTGACAGCGGCGTTTCCGGGCGCGTCTTCGCCGCCTTCGCCGCGCACATCGGCGATTCCACCCTGCGCGGGCGCGAGCTTTGGGTGGCGATGACCTCCCGGCCGGACCTGCTGTCCATTGACATGAAACGGCAGGGGCGCTTTGGGCTTTGCATTCCGCTCTTCCCGGCCCAAGGGGCGGACGACGTGGTCGAACTCTTTACCACCGTCGCCAAGGTCAAGAAGATTGCCCTGACCGAGCCAATCCTCGCCTACATCCGCCAGAACCTCGGCTCGCGGCCTCTCACCGGCAGCGACGTGGAATCCATCCTCATCCGCGCCAAAGAACGCGCCGTGCTGGCGAAACGGGACGACGACGTCCAGCGCGCCGACCTCGAGGAAGCGGTGAACTCGTTCATTGATCCGCTCGACCCGGACCTGCTCGCCTTGCAGGAATTGGCCGCCGTCCTCGCCTGTTCCGACCGCCGCTACCTGCCCGAGCACTACCTGACAGGCGACCGCGCCCAGTTCCTCGCAGACTTCGCCCGCCTCAAACTCCGCGCCGCCCACCGCTGACCAGCTCCCGATTTCACGTTTTACGTTTCACGCACCCCGCATCACGTTTCACGTTTCACGCATCACGTATCACGCATCACGCATCACGCATCACGCCCCCCCAGCCTATGCTGCTTGCCACTCACCCCATTCCCACCCTCGAAATAACCGCCCGCATCAGCCAGCCCGACGAGCCTTACGCCGAGCCTGCCGAGTTCCGCATTCGGCACACCGTTGTCAGGAAAAAGCTCCAGTCCAACAAGCGGTGCAGCATCTACACCCACACCGTCGAATGCTTCAACGATCCCCACGAGCCAGACACGCCCACCCAGACCATGCAGTTCACCAGCCGCGCCCACGTCCACTTCGACCCGTTCTCCCGGCTGGAAGCTCTGCTCCGGCAGACCCGCTACAAGCGCCTCCGCTGGGTCAAGCGCCCCGGTCCCCGAGACAACCCGCCCCCGGTTGACTCAGGCCACAGCCAGTAAAGAGGGGCCGCTTTTGTGTTGACCCCTTGCTGCGCGCGACTGCCTTCCGCGCGCTTTGCTCTCGGCCAAAGGGAACGCCGGGACGTGGCTAGTTGGGTGATGTCTAGGTCTATCTCACCGCGACGAGGATGCATCCACAGCCGGAGTGGCAACTGCATACCTCATGGGGCAGGACTGGGGCACGGTCAATGAGGTAAACCACCTGATCGTCGGATCTACACGCTAAACAGCGACCCCGGACCCCGGACCCCAGCACCTTGACTTTCTGTATCCCTGCAGATTTCATTGCTTGGAGCCCAACTATTCCGAGCCCTCGGGAAAGCAACATCATGGCTTCAACCGACCAATCAACTTCATCGTAGTTCAGACCCTCTTCTAAGTATGGCCTCGGGTTGTTCGTCCCCCAGAGCTGCATCATTGCCGCAGCAACCCGGAGATTCGCCAGCGCTTTCTCATCAAGCTTAGCATGGCGCGCAAGGCTTTCGGAAAAGATCAGGCGCAAGATGGCACTATCCCGGGTTGGTTCGTACCTTTGCCAGTCGATTCCAAGGCCACGGCCAAAAACACGTGAAGCTTCAAAGGTCGCGACTATTCGGCACGCCTCCTCAACTTGTCGCTGCCGTAGGGCGGCTAAGGATTGATCTTGGGCTTCCTGCTGGGCCTTAGCGCCCGCTTCCAGGAACCGCTCAGCAAGCCCGCGACCGACCCGGGTGCAAGATAAATACGTCTTGCCGCGAAAGAGCTGAGCCATCCCCGCTGGATCTGCCTTCGCAAGCCGTCTCGCCAAGACTGGCTTCGTACCGGACTGAGGTAAACCTCTCTCCTTGGCTCTCTCCTTGGCTAGGGTCTTCAGGTCGTAGCTTGATTTCGTGCACAGGAGAGAGACCAAATCCGGAGTAACCTTCTCAAGCAAACCGCCCTCCAAGAAGTGGGCAATGACCGCTGTGGGATGCTCGTCGAGAACCGAGCTCCAGCGCTGATCGCCGCCCAGAGCGCCGATTTCGGAAGGAGATAGGAACTTACTGAGGAAGAGCAGCCCTGCAGGTGATAGTTGCACCTGAGGCGCAGGTTGCCCCTCGGAAGGAGTCGCTTCCTTTGGTGCCGGCGGCATGACCAGTTTTATTGAGCGCTTGCAGTGAGGGCACTCTATCTCTGCGCCAACGCCGTCTTGTGGGAACTCAATCCCCCCGCCGCAATGTTGGCAGTGGTTAGTTAGGTAGCCGTCTTGATTCATAGACTCCCAGGCCGTTCCTCTCGTGGAAGAAGGCGTTGTAGTTTTGGGCGGAGTTGAACGGCGGGTCCAGATAGACGAGGTCCACCGTTTCGTCCTTCAGATACCGCCGCAGGATGTCCAGGTTGTGGCCGTAGTAAAGCGTGCCCATGTGCCGAGCCTATATGGGTCGCCGCCTAAAGGCAATGCCCGCCGGGACATTCTACATTGTGCCTTCTGCCTTGTCGCCGCCCTCTCCCCTGGTCGGGACCAGAGCATCGCTAATCGTAAATCGTGGCCCCGCCTCTCGGCATTTTGTGCGGACGTAGCGGCGTCTCGCACCGAGCGCCGCATTCCTTCTGTGAATTGAATAGTCCGGCTTTCTGCCGAAAGCCGCTACGCCGTTTTGCAGAGGTCCCAAATCGAGAATTGGGCGTTGGGCAGCTTCTTTGTTTCGCGCGCGGACGAGGTGAGCTACCCTCCAGGCCGTGAGCGTCATTACACTGACCACGGATTTCGGCACGGGCGACTGGTTCGTTGGCACGATGAAAGGTGTCATTGCGAGCCTCGCGCCCGGGACCCGAGTCGTTGACCTGACCCATGACGTGCCGCCGGGCGACATTCGCAGCGGGGCCTTCGCGCTCGCCGCCAGCCACCGGTTTTTCCCCAAAGGCGCCATCCATCTGGCCGTCGTTGACCCGGGCGTCGGCAGTGGCCGGAAGGCCATCGCGGTGCAGACGGCCAAGGCTGTTTTCGTCGGGCCGGACAACGGTGTGCTATCCTGGGCCTTGGCCAAAGAGAAGATCAGAGCGATTCACGCCCTGGAAAACGAGGCTTACTTTCTGCAACCGGTCAGCCCGACCTTCCACGGGCGGGACGTGTTTGCCCCAGTCGCGGCCCACTTGAGTCGAGGCGTGCCGATCCGGAAGTTCGGCCCGGCCCTGAAGGACTTTGTGCGCCTGGATTGGCCTGAGCCACGGGCGCGGCGGGGCAGAATTGAAGGTGAGGTGGTCTATGTTGACCGCTTCGGCAACGCGATCACCAACCTGGAGAGCAGGCTGCTGGGAAGCCCCTTGTTCCGTTCGGACCTGCTCACGAGCGATGAACCTCCCAAGACGCGCCCCTCTCCCTGCCCTCTCCCCGCGACGCGGGGAGAGGGTGGCCGCAGGCCGGGAGAGGGGAGGTTCGTGGAGAGTTCAGGCCGGGCCTCGTGCGAGGTCTATGCCAAGCGCCGCCGGCTTTGCCCCCTGAGAACCTGCTATCAAGCCGTGCCGCCCAAGAGGCCGGTTGCGCTGGTGGGTTCAAGCGGCTTCCTCGAGATCGCTCTCAACGGCGGTTCCGCGGCAAAGGTCCTCGGTGTGAGCATCGGTACTCGCGTCGTGTTGCGGGCGGGACTGGTCGGGCGCAGGTCCCGGTAGGGCGAGCGTCCTCGCGAGCGCTGGCCGCAGCGGACGGAGCCGAGATTAGGATTAGGATTAGGAGGGGCAGATGGGGCTCGCGAGGACGCTCGCCCTCCCGGGATATTACTCCCTCGGATTGAACCGCGACTCGCGCGCCAGTTGCTCCCACATCTTGCGCTCGGAATCCGTAACCCGCTTCGGCACCTCGACCCGGGTCTCGACGATCAGATCACCATTCCCGCCCCCGCGCTCCGGCAGACCGCGCCCGCGCACGCGCAGTTTCTGGCCGTTCTGCGTTCCCGGCGGCACCTTGATGCTCACCTGCCCATTAAGCGTCGGCACGGAAATGTTCGCCCCCAGAACCGCTTCCCAGGGGGCGACTTCGGCCTGGTAGATCAGATTGTGATCTTCCACTTCAAAATCGGGATGCCGGGCCAGGCGCACGCGCAGGTAGAGGTCGCCCGCCGGGCCGCCGCCCACGCCGACTTCACCGCGGCCGGCGACGCGCAATCGCTGGCCCTCCGTGACCCCCGTCGGAATCTTTACCTGGTAGGTCTCCGTCTTGGCAACCTGTCCGGTGCCGCCGCAGGTGGTGCAGGGGCGGCGGTTGCGCTGGCCGGTGCCGCCACACGGGTCGCACGCAACCGCGTGCCGCACGGAAACCGACCGGACCGAGCCGCGCATCGCTTCTTCCAGCGTCACGAGGATGTCGCCTTCGATGTCTTGGCCGCGTTCGGCGCCCATTTCTGCTTCGGCAAAGCCGCCGCCGCGCCCAAACCCCGCTGCGCCCTGGCCGCCCCTCGAGCCGAAGAATTGCTCGAAGAAATCACTGAAACCGGTTCCGCCGAAGTGAAACTCATATTCCGCGCCGCCCGGCCCCCGGCCGGCGGAAGTCCGCCCTCGCGCGAACGATTCCCAGCCGGGCGGAGGACGGAAATCGGCGCCGGACCGCCAATTCGCGCCCAGCTCGTCATAGCGCTTGCGTTTGGCCGGGTCGCCCAGGACTTCGTAAGCCTCGTTGATCTCCTTAAACTTCTCCTCCGCCTGCTTCTTGTTCTTGGCGACGTCCGGGTGGTATTCGCGCGCGAGCCTGCGAAAAGCCTTCTTGATGTCGGCGTCGCTGGCGCCGCGGGGCACACCCAGAGTCTCGTAGTAGTCTTTATATTGCACCGGCATAACGAAGGTGATTGATTACGGCACAAACCGCCGTGCTGCTCCAGACAAAATGCCTGGCGCCGGGCGTTTGTCCACTGTCAAAGCTTCCGGCGGGCCACCCGTTGCCAGTCGCTCTCGCGCCGCAAGGCGGACTTGAGCACCGCCACCTCGCGCAGCAGGGCCTTCACGGCCTGGTCAAACACGGGCAGCGGGTCCGGGCCGGACTTCTTGCTCTGCAGGACGTTCGAGGGCAAACGGAGGGTCAGCGCAGTGGCGAACCAGACCCGCTTCGGATGCCGCTCCAGGCTGACCTGCAAGTGGACCGCGTCCGAGGGGAAGTGCTCAAGATGAGTTTCCAGCTTGGCGATCTTCTGCTCGAGCTTGGTTTGTAATTGCGCGTGCGGGCGCATGCCTTTGGTGACCAGATTCCATTTCAATGTCATAAACCTTTCACGTTTCACGTTTCACGCGCAGTGCCTATTTCCGTTTGGTGTTGTCCACGGACAGAAAGAGCATCCCGCCGCGCCCCTCGCCGCCGCGCCAGACCCGCAGCAGGATGCGGTCGCCTTTGGCCTTTTCGCTCAAGGCCACCGCCTCGTCCGCGGTGCGGACCGGCTGCCGGTTGATTTCGACGATTACATCGCCCGCGCGCAATCCGGCCTCCGCCGCGTTGGAGTTCTGATCCACATTGGTGACCAGCGCGCCGTGGACATTACCGGGCACGTCGGCCTCGCGCCGCGCCTGGGCGTCGAGATCGCTCACTTCAACCCCATCCAGTGCGTCGGTCTTCGACTGGCCGCGTTCGCCCGGCTGCATTTGTCCGTTGCGCGCCAGCGCTTCCTTGGGCATCTCGCCGAGCGTGGCGGTCAGGGTCTTCTCCTTGCCGTCCCGCAGGATTCGCAGCGTCACTTTCCTGCCCGGCGCGGTCTGGGACACCATCAGGCGCAGTTGCCGCATGTCCTTAACCTTTTGCTCGTTGAACTCGGTGACGAAATCGCCTTCCTTGAAGCCGGCCTTCCCGGCGGGCGAATCCGGGCGCACCGTAGTGACCAGCGCGCCGTTCATGTCTGGCAGGCTGAACTGTTTGGCCAGCTCGGGCGTCATTTCCGGCTGCAGCTCCAGCCCCAGATAGCCGCGCGTGACTTTGCCATCGCTGATGAGACGTTCCATGGCGTAGCGCGCCATGTTAATCGGCACCGCAAACCCGAGCCCCTGCGAGCCGCCGCTCCCGCTGATAATCCAGGTGTTAATTCCCACCAGCCGCCCTTCGGCATCAACCAGCGGCCCGCCGGAATTGCCCAGGTTAATCGCCGCGTCGGTCTGGATGAAATTCTCGTAGTTGTTAATGCCAAAGCCGCCTCGTCCCAGCGCGCTGACGATCCCCATCGTGACGGTCTGCCCGACGCCGAACGGGTTGCCGATGGCCAGCACTACGTCGCCCACCTCGAGCTTGTCGCTGTCGGCAATCGTGATCGCCGGCAGGTTCTTCCCGTCCACCTTCAGCACCGCCGTGTCCGTGGCCGGATCGGTTCCGATGACCTTGGCGTCGAATTCCTTCTCGCCCGACGCCAGCGCCACTTGCACTTTATCCGCGCCCTCGACGACGTGGTTGGCGGTGAGGATGTAGCCTTCGGGCGAAACGATCACGCCCGAGCCGAGGCTTTGTTCCCGGCGCGTGCGCGGCTGGGTCTGGCCCCCGAATTCTTCGCCAAAGAACCGCCGGAAGAACGGGTCGTTGAAAAGCTGATTGGGCCGCTCGCGAATGGTCACGGTGGAATAGATGTTCACCACGCTGGGCCCGACCTTCTTGACCACGGGCGCAAAGCTCGTTGCGGCTTTGAGGTCGCGGCTGATGGGTGTTTCCTGGATGCTTAATCTGGGCGCGGGATTCGTTCCGGCTGACGCCGGCGCGGCACCGGCCAGCCAAGCGGCCTGGAGGGCGATGAGAAGGGACAGGCTGCCCCGCCCAGCCGACCGCATGGTCAAGAGAGATTGCGAAATCCTGCTCATGTCATTTAGCTTTCCGACGATCCTGCATTCCGGCATTGATGGAACTTTACCTTACGTGACGCCTGCTTCGACCCTTCGGGCCGGCATCCGTTCAAACGTCACCTCGCCCGCGGCTTTTGTCAAAAGGAGCGTCCAAAGCCGGGCCGCTAAACGCGCGCTCGCGCCCTTACCGCAGGTCGCCCAGGGAAAAGGCAGGCAGGTATTCTCCACTTTCCCGGCGACACCACCAGGCGCCGGTCTTGCGGCCCGTGGCTAGATCGGTGAAGCGATAGTCGCAGACCACCGCGCGGATATAGCGCGGCGGGCCGTTGGGAAACGGATTGCGTTCCAGCAACGCCAGCACTGGGGGCGAGCCTTGCAACAGGCGCACGCAGAAGTTGATCAGCCAGGGATTGTGCCGGTAATTGCTCAGTGCGGCGAACCACATCTGCCAATCCAGCCGCGGCTGGTGCGGCTCGACGAACCCGGGACGGCGGTTCACGTCGCCCGGTTTGTATCTGAACTCGTAGGCCCGCCAGTTGACGCCGTCGTCGCTGCCTTCAATGATGATTTCGGGGCGCGAGGCGGTCATCACTGCGAACAGGCCATAGCTGTTGAAGCTGCGGAAGGGTTCGAGCCACGTGTAAACCGCAAGCAATGGCCGCGGCCAAAGGACGGGGACGCGGAACAGGATCGAGAATTGGAGGAGTGAGATGACCACGGCGATGGCCGCGAGCGGGACGGCCACTTGCACCGGCCATTTCCAGCCGGTAGGGCGAGCGTCCTCGCGAGCCGCATTGGCCGAAGGTGTTTGGGCTTGTGAGGACGCTCGCCCTCCCGGGGAAAGAGACTTGCGCAGCCTTCGTGGCAGAAACGTCTTGAGCGCCGCGTCATCGAGCAACAACAGGCACAGGGCGACCGTCAGCAAGTTGAAGAAGCAGTAGTTGCCGGTGAGGAAAATGAGCGCCTGGAAGACGACCAACACCAGGCACGCCAACTGGCGCGGTCGCCGCGGCGCGAAGATCAGAAACGGGACAAATAGCTCGATGCCGAACATGGTGGCGGCGGAAGCCTTTTGCGCCCACGGCGGCAACTGGTGCGCATACCACCCGATCCACGTCGGCAGCGGTTGAGTTTCGTAATGGAAGGTGAGCGCGGTCAGGTTGCGCCAGGCTGGGTCGCCGCTGAGCAGTTTGACGCAGCCGGATTGGAACATGAGTTTGAACAGCAGCCAGCGCAGCAGCCAGAGCACGAGGCGCGAGGGTGGGGCGGCGCGGGACAATCGGGGCCACAGTTGCAAGGGCGCCAGAAAGATGGACAGGAAGCCCGTCTCCAGCAGCAGGTTGTCCCACTGGAAGCCCAGGAACTCACGGCCGACCGTGACCAGCGAAAGGTAGATCAGCCACAACAGAAACAGACACGGGGCGGGGGCAACGCCGATGATGAGCAGGCCGGCGAGCATCGCCCCGGCGGCACATTGAAAGGTCAGGAAGCCGTCGGTTGCCTTGAACCAGCACAACGTCGGCACCAAATGGTAGCGATCCAGGCCGAGGTGTTGTGCGTCCGCTCGCTGACGCATGGTTTCCATGGCTGAGTTGGCCGGCAGGATGCCGTTGCTGCCCACCAGCCCGATGATCTGCACCCAGAGCGAGACGAAAGCGACCAGGTAAATCAGGCCCAGCGACCGGAGGAAGACCCAGCGAACCAGGGTGTGCATGGGAGGATCGAGCTGCCGGCCCCAAGCCAGGCGCGTCAGGGCCGAGAAGAACCCGCGGTGCCGTGCGACCAGGCGGTAGCCCCATTCGGTGGTGCGGGCGAAGACGGGCGAGTGTTCATACCAAGCGAGCAGCCAATCCCCATGAGGGTTGTGGGCGAGCGCGCGGAAGACCGCTTCGGCACCGCCATAGACGCGGCCATCGGTCTCGATCAGTTGAACGGCGGTTTCGTACTGGCCGCGCGGCACTTCGGGAAAGCGCGCCGCCACGCGCGGGTCCTGAAACGGAAGATAATCGAGGTGATCGCCGGTGGTATGCTGCCAGCGGTGAACCCACAGCGAGCAGAAATTGCAGTCGCCGTCATAGATCATCAGCGCCTTCGCCGGGGGCGAGGCTACCTCGATAGTGGATCTCACACGGAAAACTAACCCGAGTGCCCGGTCTCCGCCACCCCGTTGGCGGCGGCCTTGTTCAGGACGGCTTTGCCTGCCGGAAAGACCCGACCCGATTCAGCTAATAGTACGGATTTTTTTCCTCACCGGAAGCAGGCAAACTTCTCGTGATCGTTTCAGAATGAAACTATGGCGTTGTGCTTGAGCAAACTCACCACCCCGATGCCGGGGTGTCTCCTGCGGAATGGGCCGCGGGTCTTCGCCTTGCTCGGCAAAGCCACGCCTCTCGGATTAGCCGCCTTCGGCCGCGAGGACGTCTCCCGCAGTTGGGCTTTGACCGCCGAATTCGGCTGCCTGCGCCTGGAACGCCTGTCCGGCGACGAAGAAGTGACCGGGGAACAGTTGTTCCTGCCGCTGCCCGCCGACTACAACTACGGCATCACCGGCCCCGACAAATCTCCCGAGACGACCCGGGCGGTGTTTGGGCTGCTGGCTTCGGAACTGGAGCAACTGGTCAGCGTCTTGCGACGCGGGGGTTTCCCGGTCCTGGGTTTCTCCCAGCAGGACCTGCGCTGCAGCCTCACCTGCTGCGTCATCCCGGGGTATTGGCCGCATGTGGTGACCTCCAACATGGCGCTGCACGGGAACGTGGTTTCACTAGAGGCGTTCGTGCGGGTGATGGTGGCTTCCCTGCCCCAAGCCCGGCTCAGCGCGCGGTTTCCCGACCTGCAGCCGGTGTTCGAGTGGATGATGAGGGTTGTGGTCAAGCGGCGGCGTGGCATTCCTTACAGCCGGGAGATGCTGGAGGCAGCGCCGGGGCCTGGGGAACTCCACTGAGCTGGGTGGTGGAGTGATTGGACGGGGTGGAGTAACGGAGTAATGGAGTGATGGAGCGGTGGGATACTGGAAAACGCAACACTCTAGCACGCTCGCTAAACCGCATCCTCATCTCGTCTGTGTCTCCGGTAATCTCGGCTGCCTGGCACTCCTCTGTGCCTGAATGAAACTGGCAGCACCAAAAGCAATAAAGCATGCGCCGACAATACCGAGAAGAACCCTCTGATCCGCCATGCCTCCCACAACCAAAATCACTCCAACTATCGAGCAGAATGTGCCTAATCCCCAACGAAAGTTGCGATTCTCTCGAATGTGGCTGGTCAACTGCGCAGCGATGTAGTCGGTGGGCTGGCCAGTGCGCTGAACCGCAGCCGGCACGACCAACTGAGCCTTCGTGGGAGTTGTGGAAAGCTGAATGTTGCGCTCAACAAGTTGGATAATGGCCCGTGCGCTCTCTTCACAACGACTGCGGCAGGCGAGCCCCTTGCTGAGATCAACCGCACATTCGGCACACACTCCCTTGCCACATGACTTGCATGTGCCAACGGCCTCTTTGTCCTGATGGTAGAAACAATGCATGATGTGCGAAGTCCTCTAACCATTCGTTACGGCTTGGCCTGGATTTTCTGGAGCGCTTCCCGGGCAGCCTTGGGATGCTTGGCTTTGATGGCCTCGGCGATTTTCTTTACGGCAACCTCGGCCTCGGCGCGGACGCCGGGGTTGGCGAGCAGGGGCAAGGCGAGGTCCAAGGCCTCCGGTTGGGCCGCTCCGCCCAGAGCGCCCAGAATCAGCCGGAGGTCGGCGTCGCTGCGCGCGCCTTCAAGCAACTGGCGATAGCGCTCAATCAGACCGGGGCTCGGGTGGGCATTCTCGTCACCCGCGAGGCGAACCAAACCCCGCAGAGCCAGCCCGCGCAGTGCCTCAACCCCCGGCTGGCGATAGATGGCGGACAAGGCGTCCCAGGCTGAGGCATCCGGCCAATCGGCCAGCGCGCGGACCGCGGCGTCGCGCACGCGAGTGTCGGAGTCAGCGGTGGCGGCTTGGAGGGCGGCCAGTGCGGGGGCATCGCCGCAGCAGGGCAATAGTCCCAGCAAGGCGTTGTGGCTGTCAACGCTTTGCGCCCAGCCCAGCGCCTCGCGGACGAGGGCAGAGCGGCGGGCGGGTTGGTCAATTCTGGCGATGGCTTGCGCGGCGGCGCTTTCCGCCTCGGAACGCACTTCCGCGTCGCGTGTTGCTGTGAGCCGCTCCAGCAGCGGGGTGACTTCCTTCCCGGTAGCGGTCTTGGTGAGGGCGCGCAGGGCCGCTTTGGCGACTGCGGGGTCAGACTGACCGGCCTCGGTGAGCAACAGTGGATTGGCTGCCGGCCCCTCGCGTCGGGCAATGACGAAAATAAGATTGGCACGCGTGCCGCCGGACGACTTCTTCAATGCCGCGACGATGGCCCGGTCGGTTTGCACGCCGCCCGACAGGCTGATGAGGGCCGATTCCAGGGCGCGGCGTTCCTCGGCGTCCTTCGAGTGATCCAGAGTGCGAGCCAGCGGCGCGACGCACCAGGTGTCCCCCATGCGGCCCAGGGCATTGATCGCCGCTCGCCGAACAACGGCATCCGGCGACGCCAGGCTGTTGCCGATGGCTGTGCAGGCCGCGAGGTCGCCGCGCGCCGCGAGACTATCAATCATCCAGACCTGCTCTTGAGGAGGGAGCTTGGGGAGTTCGGCGGCGAATACGTCCGAGGCGTCCTTGGACCGCAAGGCGGGCACCCGGGCGATGGCAACCGGTTTGAGCGTATCGTCCGAACCGCTCAAGACCCGGAGTATGCGCTGCTGGCCCTGGTCCGTATCCAGGCGAAGCAACCCGTCGAAGGCGGCCCTCCGGACATAAGCCGGCTGCGAGGGCGCGAGCAGGTCCTCGTAAAGAGGGATTGCCGCTTTAGGATCGCGCGAGGCAGCGCGAGCTTCGGCGCAGCGGAGAGTCGCCTCGATCAGGGCGGATTGCAGAGCGGAGTCCGCGTCTTTGGGGAGGGCGATGATGGCTTTCCAGGCGGCCTGATCGGCGATTTTGCCGAGCGCTGCGATGGCGGCCTTTGCGACGGATACGTCGGCATCCGCAGCGCACCGGGCGAGCAATTGGACCGCCTTCGCATCCCGGCGGTCGCCGAGCGTGTCAATGATTTGAATGCGGGCGGCGGCACGCGCGGAAGGAAGGGCCGCGCGGAGAATTTCGTCGGCTTTGCCGGGCGGGTAAGTGGTCAAAGCCAAGCAGGCGATGCCGGCGGTTTCTTCGCTCTGCAAGAGCTTACCCAGGGCCGGCAGGGCGCTCTTGCTCCCGATAATGCCCAATTGTTTGCAGGCGAACCGGCGCGCCTCAAAGGTGGAAGTGGGCGCGAGCAGCCGCACCAGGCCGGCCTCCAGTCGCTTGCGCACGGCGGGAGAAGGCTGGCACACCAATTCCTCGAGGCGCCGGAACGGCTCGCGGCTCTGGCCGGGCTGATAAGTGGCGGCCTCAGCCACGAGTTGAGCGATGTCGGCTTCTTTAGGCGGCGGGGCGGAAGACGCCGGCATTGCCAGGGCAGCCGCAAGGCCGATGAAGAGAAGGAATGTGAGTCGTCGTGTTCTCATAGTAGAGATGGACTTAGGCGTGCGTTCGAGGTGATACGGTGGAAGCGTCAAATGCTCGTAAATCGTAAATCGTAAATCGCAAATCACGCCCTCCACGGCGCGCGCGGTTCGCGGTAGAGCATCCGGTTAGCTTCTTCGACATCGAAGCGCTCCTTGACCGGGTCCCACTTGAGCTTGCGGCCGAGCCGCAGGCTGATGGTCCACGCCTGGCAGATGGTGATCGCGCGGTGCGCGACTTCCGGGTTGCAGGAGGCGGGGGTGCGGCTGCGAATGCAATTGAGCAGGTTGCGCACGTGGTCGGAGGCGTCGCCCCAGCCCGCCGTGCTCGCCCCTTTGAGGCTGAGAATAGATTTCGGCTCGGCGGTCACGAGGTCAGTCTCGTCATCCACTTGAATCCATCCCTCGGTGCCGATAAAGCGGATGTAGCGGTCTTTGAACGCCCCCCGCTGATACATGACACCGGTGACACCATTGGCATATTTGCAACGGCCCACGCCGGTAATCGGGGTGTCGCTGCAGAATTTCGCGGGGTCGGGAAGCTCCCCTTGGGCTTCGAACTCCAGCGGGCCGGTGTGGTCGGTGTCGAGCGCCCATTGCATCTGATCGGTGTAATGGCAGCCCATGTCCGTCATCACGCCTTCGGCGGTGTCCCAGAAATATTGCCAGGCGTTGACGCGGGCGGGCACAAACGGATACCACGGGGTTTGACCCAGCCACATATCGTAATCCCAGCCTGCGGGGACAGGCGTTGCCTTCTCGTGGGCAACGCCCGGCCCGGCCCACACCTGCATTTCGACCGTGTGCACGCGGCCAAGTTTGCCTTGCCGGACCATCTCCATCGCGAAGCGATAGGAAGCGGTCGAACGGCGCTGGGTGCCGGCCTGGTAGATGGCGCCGAAGCGGCGGCAGGTATCCACCAGCGCGCGGCCTTCAGCAATGGTGAGCGTGACCGGCTTCTCGCAATAGATGTCCTTGTCCGCGCGGGCGGCGTAAATCGAGCCCAGCCCATGCCAGCGGTTGCCGGTGGCAATCGAGACCGCGTCCACGTCTTTGCGCGCCAGCAGATCGCGGAAATCAGGGTAGGCGGCGCAATCCTGGTTGCCGTAATGGGCGTCCACTTTTTCCTTCGCGGTCTTCAGGCGGTCGGCGCGGCAATCGCTAACCGCCAGATACTGGATTTCGGCAAAGGAGAGGAAATTCGGGAGCGTGCCCAGGGCGCGGTTGCCGACGCCGATGGCGCCGAAAACGATTCTATTGCTTGGGGCGACGGCGCCGTTCAGACCGAGCACGGAGCCGGGGAGGATCAGGGGCAAGGCGGCGGCGGCGCTGGCGCGCTTCAGGAACTGGCGGCGGCTTAAAGGGTGTGATTTCATGGCGGTCTCAGATATGTGACAGGTTCGGACTCATGTAACGGCACAATATGCCCAGCCGGAAGCGGGGTTGTAAACACAAGATTCTTGGAGCCGGACATTCTTGTCCGCTTTGGCATTGGTCCATGCCTGGAAGCGGACAAGAATGTCCGCGCTCCGATTTCCCTGCGGAGCGTCGAATTCCCAGACCGGTCAGGGAAGAAGCTCTTTGGCCATGCTGTAAAAAAGAAGACAACTGCCTGGTGCGCGGAACAAGGGTTTTCCAGCCAATATGGCCGCGTTTTCCCAGAGAATGGGTGTGATGAAGCAGGCTGGCGAGGTCGGCACGCCCATTGCTCCGGGCGAGGCGACTCGATAGAAGATATTGAACGTTTTCGAGGACAAGTTGTTTTAATGGTATCTATGATTAAGACCAGGAAGAAAGCAAAAGATGCGAAAGTAAAAAGCGCCCCACCGACGACGGGGACTGGAGGAGGCGAGGCGTTGAAGACGGCCTCGCCCAAAGCGAACCGGGTTTCGCTGGAACTGACTAAACCGGAGGCCAAGAATGTGTTCGTGGCTGGCTCCTTCAACGAGTGGAAGCCAGAGGAAACGCCGCTGATGTGCGTTGGGGATGGACGATGGGCGGGAAACCTGGTGGTAAAGCCTGGCCGGCATGAGTACCTCTTTGTGGTGGACGGCCAGTGGCTGCCTGACCCGAACGCAAAGGAAAGCGTACAAAATCCGTTTGGCGGCAGGAATTCCGTGCTGGTGGTCTCCGAATAGCGTTGGAGAGCGTCAAGCCGGGGAAGCTCCGGCCCCCTCGATAAAGCCGCTCGGGAGGCGTGTGCCGTCCGGTCGGTGGGAACTGATGCAGGGTCGGGACCGCCGTGCAACCCAGCACGGGTGATGACCTGATGTACTTGCAGATTCAGGCTCAGGTGTGTGCGCGCATGATTGCAGACAGGGATGGCGTTGGCTAGCTTGGGCGCATGTCACAAAAGACTTTGACTCTGGGCCACTCGCCCGACCCGGACGATGCGTTCATGTTCTATGGATTGGCGAAAGGGCTGGTCCCCACTCATGGGTTTCGCTTCCAGCACATCCTGCAAGACATCCAGACGCTCAACGAGCGGGCCACCCGCGGCGAACTCGACATCTCGGCGGTCAGCATTCACGCTTACGCGTGCGTGAGCGGCCAATACGCCCTGCTGCCGAGCGGCGCGAGCATGGGCGACGGCTATGGGCCGATGTTGGTGGCGAAGGAGCAGTTCTCCCGGCCCGAAGTCGCCCGGAAGAAGATTGCTGTGCCAGGCACGATGACCAGCGCCTTTCTCGCGCTGCAATTATGGCTGGGCAGGCCGGCGAGAGAGTTTGATTACCTGGTCGTGCCGTTCGACCAAATCTTTGCCGCCGTCCGCTCGGGCCGGGCGGAGGTCGGGTTAATCATTCACGAGGGACAGCTCACCTACCAGAAGGAGGGTTTGCAAGTCTGCGAGGACCTGGGGGTTTGGTGGGGCCGCGAAAACGAGGGTTTGCCGCTGCCACTCGGGGGCAACGTCATTCACAAGCGCCTTCCGCCGGCCACTCGCCGGACGGTGTCAGACGTGTTGACCGCGAGCATCCAATACAGCCTCGACCATCGCCCCGAAGCGGTGCAGCACGCGCTCCAATATGCCCGCGACATGGGCCGCGATTTGGCGGACAAGTTTGTCGGGATGTATGTGAACCATTGGACGCTGGACTACGGCGTGAAGGGCCGCGAGTCGATCCGGCGCTTTCTGGGGCGGGCGTTTGAAAGGGGTTTGATTCCTCAGCAGCCGGAGTTGGAGTTTGTGGCCTGATCCTGGCCGGCCACCTGTCTCGGGGAACCAGCTATTATTTAAGCCGCCAGACGATGCGCGCCTTGTCCAGATCGTAGGGGGACATTTCCATCTTCACCCGGTCGCCGACCGTCAGGCGGACCCAGCGCTTGCGCATTTTGCCGCAGATGGTGGCCAGGACGAGGTGCTTATTGTCGAGTTCCACCCGGAACATCGTGCCCGGGAGCACGGTTTGAACGCGCCCTTCGACTTCGATATGTTCTTCTTTCATAGGCTACTGCAGCGACGGCCGGGTTTCCTGGCACAGGCAACATCCCGCAGACCGGCCAAAATGGACGCAGCCAGAGAAAAGAACGAGGCCCGGTGCGCCCGGGCCCCGAACGAAGGTGAACCGCTGGATTAGTAACGGTCGCGACCGCCACCGCCACCGCGGCCACCGTAACCCCGGTTACCGCCACCGCCGCCGGGGCGTTCTTCGCGAGGCCGGGCGATGTTGACGGTCAGGGCGCGCCCGCCCAGTTCTTTGCCGTTGAGGGCGTCGATGGCCTTCTGCGCCTCCTCGGGCGTGCTCATGGTGACGAAGGCAAACCCGCGAGGACGGCCGGTTGCCCGGTCCATCATCAGGTTGGCTTCGACGACCGTGCCGTGGGCCGCAAAGGCGTCTTGCAGGTCGTTTTCGGTGATGTTGAAGGAAAGATTCCCAACAAACAATTTTGCGCTCATGTGATGTCTCTAACTTATACTGTCTTAGACTGACTTTTGCTTTCTCCAGACTGTTCCCGCTTATCGGGTTTCAAATCATCACTGAACCGAGTTCACCTGAAGATTTACCATGCCATGGAATTGACAAGCTATCTAACAGACGGGCGAACAATGACGGTTTTCCGCAGAATAGCAAGCCTTTTTTGTCTGAATTTGCGGCAGGCTCCCGGGAGCGGGTTTAGAGGGATTTCCGCCCTGATTCGTGCTCCGGCGCATCGCCGTATCTCTGGTGCCAACCGCGAGGGGGGAGTGCTCCAAACTGACAAATTGGAAATTATTAGCGGTGCTGCTACCTTGGCGCCATGCATCAATCCGGATACCGAGAGGCCCTTGTTGATTTCATCCGCGCCCAGGCGAAGCCGCCGGACAAGTTCAGCCACCAGCCCCGGCTTTATCGCCTGGCGACGCAGTTGGCGGAAGGCCGGCCCTACGATGACGACGTCCTTTTTGCCGCGGCATGGATGCACGACCTCGGGGTCTTCGTCGGCCATCGCCCGGAAAACCCGGCGGCGCTGGCCGCCTGGGACCATGTGGCTTATGCCGCCCGCCAAGTGCCCCGAATCCTGAAGCAATTCGGTTTTCCCGAAGGGAAGATTGCGGCCACCATTGAGGCTATTCGGACACATCTTCCCTCGACCAGGCCGACCTCGTTTGAGGGCACGTTGCTGCGCGATGCGGACATCCTGGAGCAACTCGGGGCCATCGCCGTCCTCCGCACGGTCAGCAAAGTGGGCCGCGACACGCGGTTTGTGCGCTATTCCGATGCGGTTCGGGTCCTGCGACGGAATGTCGAGCAACTACCTTCGCAACTGGAGTTGGCCTCCGCGCGCCGTATCGCCAAAGCGCGGGTGGAAATCCTGAAAGCCTTTCTGGCAGCCGCCGAAACCGAGGCGGACGGAAACGAGTTGTAACCCCTTGCCAGAACCGGACAGATTATCATCCGTGCAACCGCTACCGTGAGACCAACACCCCACGATTTATTGGATAGAGTCCGCCGGCAGAAGCCCGTGGTGCATCACCTGACGAACTGGGTGACGATTTACGATTGCGCCCAAGTGGTCAAGACCCTGGGCGCATCGCCCGTGATGGCCCACGCCCGGGAGGAAGCAGCCGAGATGGCCCAAATCGCTTCCGCGCTGGTGCTGAATATCGGCACCCTGACGGTCGATTTTGTGGAGGCGATGAAACTCGCCACCCAGAGCGCCAACAAAAAGGGCATCCCGGTGGTCCTCGATGTTTGTGGGGCGGGGGCGACGGCGCTGCGCGACAGGAAATGCCTGGAGCTGCTCGATCAAGTCCGGATCGGTGTGATTAAGGGCAACGCCTCCGAAGTGGCCAGGGTCAGTGGGGAAAGCGTCAAAACGCGCGGCGTCGATGCCACGGAGGTCGGCGGCGACCTGATCTTGCTGGCGGAGAAGCTGGCGGACCAGCACAAGGCCACAGTGGTAATTACAGGAAAAGTGGACATCGCCACGGACGGCAAGACAACGTATCTCGTAAAGAACGGCCATCCGATGATGACGCATCTGGTGGGGACCGGCTGTATGGCAACATCGGTCATTGGAGCTTTTGCCGCGGTGGAACCCGATCTGAGCCTGGCCGCCGCGTGCGCCCTCGCCTGTTACGAGATCGCGGCGGAAGTTGCCGCCGAAAAGGCCTCCGGCCCCGCGTCGTTCAAGGAGCGGCTGTTTGACTGCCTCTACACCCTGGACCGCGAGACCGTGGACCGGATGCAGAGGATTGAGCTATCCCCACGGTAACTCAAAGGCGACTGAGCCGTAGCTTTACCATCCACAAGAGAGGAATTAACGCAGAGCCGCAAAGGAGCAGAGGCGCAGAGTTGATGGAGTCGTATCCTTGCTGCTCTGGTCGGAAAGCCAGCCTTACTGTGTGTCTTTGCACCTTTGCGCCTTTGCGTTGAGTCGGCATTGATGGTTACGACTGAGCCTGCTTGCGGACGGATTCGACGTGCCTGCCGCGAACCTGCTGGGAGTGAAAATCCCACAGCAGCCAATCGTCGTCGGGCACGAACCGGTCGAGTTTGCTGTCCCACTTCCTCGGCAGGCGCTCGTTCAGCTTCTCCACAAATGGCAGCAGCGGACGTTTCGGCGGGAACCGCCTTTCATGGCGGTCAATGGGAATGTCCTCGTGCCAGCCAAAGCGTTTGCGGTAGGCCGCGAAGCCGAAACCGTCGAAGAAATTCTCCCCGCCGACCAGCGGGATGTACCACAGGCTGGGGATGCCGCGCGGGTTTTCTTTGATGGGGATTTCCCGTTCCAGCCGCTGCAACAATTCCTGCCCCGCCGGGTCGTCCTGCAGATGGGCGCGCAACTCGTGCAGTGCCGGGAACACAATGGGCGGGCTGACAAACAGCACCGGCTTATGCTGCAAGGTGGCCGTGATGATTTCGTGGGGAGTGCCGACGCTGTAAATGTTCGTCGGGCAATACGAGATGCTGAAATCGCTGGTATCAACCATCCGCAAGTCAATGTGCAGGGTCTCCCAGAACTGTTTGGCGCACCACGAGCGGGCCTGGGCGCCTTGCTTGCCGCCGCTGTAGGTCCACCGCTGCCGGATGCGGTCGCCGCCGCCCTTGACGTCCTCGCGGCCATATTCGTGGAGGCCGTGAACGTCGGGCTTGAACCAGGGGTCGAAGACCGTGACCCCCATTTCCTGCAAGAAGCGGCTCACGCGGTTGCGCCAGCCGGATTGCTTTTCCGCCGTGCGCGACACCACAAAATCCATCGGCCCGGACAGATACACCCGCGCCCCGAGCAGCAAATGGCCCTTACCTTTCAAGATAGGCATTGCCGGGATTTAACTGCGAAGAGCCAGGCGGCTCAAGCCTCTTTGAGCAGCCCAGACCCTCAGCCCCAGGGCGGATTCAAGAAATCGTAGCCGCCGACGGCAGTCGGCGCACTTTTGCTCAATCAGAGAAATCAGCGCTGACTGCCGGCGGCGGCTACAGTTTTGTGGATTCTTCAATCCGCCCCTGCTTCACCGCCGCGAAAGCACTTCCAGCAAGTAGCCCATTTCCTCCCGTACGTGCGCGGAATCCCCCACCGTGCCGGCAATCTCCTCCTTCACCAATTCCCGGAACCGCTTGCGCAGCCGGTGCAGCGTCACCCGCAGCGCCCCTTCGCTCATGCCGAGCTTCGCCGCGAGGTCGGCTTGCGATACCTCCTGCCTGTCGCCCGTGAGCCACGGCTTGAGCGCCGGAAACTGCTCCCCTTTCCCCGCCCCAGCCTGCTCGCGCCCGAGCCGGTCCAGCGCCCGGTCGAGCAACGTCACCGCCCACTCGCGGTCGAACTCCAGTTCCGGACTCGGCAGGCTCGCATCCGCGATCTCCAGGCCCGGCGAACTGTCCGTGCCGACGTCGAGCGAAATGGGCGCCTGTCCCCCGCCCCGTTTCAAACGGCCCTGCTCGTCATGCACATCCGCAAGGAAATGCTTCACCGCCCCCAAGAGAAAAAAGCGAAACCGCCCGCGCGCCGGGTTCACCTGCCCCAGCCCGGCCCGCGCCAGCAGCCGGGCGAAGAACTCCTGCGTCAGGTCGCGGGCCGCTTCCTCGCTCGGAGCCGCCCGCCGCATCAGGACGAACACCGGCGTGTAATACGCGGCGCACAAGTCGCTCAGGGCCTGTCGCGCCTCCGGCGAATCCCCCCGGGTCGCCAGCACCTGCGTCCATTGCGTCGTGACGAAGATGCCGCGGGATTGGGAACTTGCCGGAGTTGTGGGCAGGTCAGGCATCACCTTTTGTGAGCTGGCAACACAGTTGTCCCGTCCTGACTGCTTAAGATAACCATCTTGTCGTCGTAAATACTGACAACCTTGTTGCTCTCGACCACAACCGTGCCATTTAGCCCAGAGCCGGGCCGCCATTCGGTGAAGCGCTGGGTTCGGCGCGGCTTATGTTCTCAGGGATCTTCTTGCCCATGCTGATGCGTTGCTCCGTTTGATAGCCAAGCTTTCGATAAAAGGCCTCCACCGCCTCATTGCCCTGCATGATCTGGAGGTTGATCTTCGAGCATCCCAGGAGCTTGAGGTGTTCCTCAGCGTGGCGCACCAGCCGAGATCCCACACCTCGCCTGCGATATTCCGGCAGGACGGCCAGAGAATATATCCAGCCGCGGTGCCCGTCGTATCCAGCCATCACGCTGCCAACAACGGTTCCCTCGGCCTCCGCTACGAAGAAAAGCCCGTCGCCCACTGCGAGCTTCTTGTCGATCACGAATTGCGGAGCGTTGTGGGGGCTTTCATACGCAAAAACGCGCTGCCACAACCCCACAACCTGGGTCCGGTGGGCTCGGGCTTCAAACTGACGTATTCTCTCGTTCATCGGACCTCGCTCGCGCCGAACTGTGATTATGCGACGGCTGGTTCGTTTATTACAAGCCCTCAAGCCAAGCTCCGTCAAGCCAAGCTCCGACGAAGCCAGAAAGCAGCGAATGTCTCGCATCTGCCGAAAACGGAAGGGGCGGCGGCTGTTGGCTGAAGCGAACTGGTTCGGCGTGCTCAATGTGGCCTCACCACCAGATTTATCACTATATCGCGCATCGGCAGCCAGGCGGCAATAATCGTTGGAACCATGACAAAGATCAAAACCATCATCGTGACCGCAAAGAAACCAACCCAGGACTTGCGCGTGTCGTTCTTGCTGAACCAAACGTAAACGCAGTAGCCCAGAGCCAAAACAGGCAGCACCAATAGCAGTGGCCTCAGGCTCAGACAAAACCGAGTCAATCCTGGCAACTGATGTTCATCTATGAGAACGGGAGTCAGTGTCAACATCCACGACAGCCACAAACACGTGATGCCGAAAACCGCTGCAATGAGTCCATGAATCAACTTGTTAATAAAGTTCTCTTTCTCTGCTGGTTTGACAGCTCTGGACGGAATACGTCACGCACGCCCGACGCCGCCGAACGGTCGGCGCTTGTTTGCGATTTGGCTGCGGATGAACCGCTGGCTGCGGGCTGCACTAGCTTGTAGCGAATCTTCACGCCGCGCGGGTTGTCGGTGAACCCGGTGATTTGCAGCACGCCACCAAGACCACGGCGGGTTTCAAAGACGTAGGTGACGGGCAGACCATCGCGCACGCTCATCAGCCCCCCTTCAGTTCTCTCGACACCGCTCAGTGCCTTCACGAGGCCATCCGCGTCCATGCTGTCGAATTGCGCATTCGGGACTTTCGCCAGGCGCAGGTCGTAGGCCCCCACACCAGAATCGCCAGAGTCCGTGCGCGCGTAGTACACGAGGTCAATGTCCTGTGCCCGGAGCCAGGCTCGTCCGGCCGGATCGTCGCCTCTGACCGCGGTAAAATCGGGCGGGCGAGTTCCGCCCGTCGCCAAACTCGCCAAGGACTCCTTGCCCGAGCGCACGTCCGCCAGCGTCAGCTCGATCACCTGATTAAGCGGCACGGGCTTCGCTGCGACGGGCGGAGCAACCGGCGCCACACCCGAGGCGGCGGATTGTAGCGATTGAAGCTGTTCCCAAATAGCCGCCTTCTTCTGTTCGAAGCTCGCGCGGGCAGCTTCCAACGAAGGCAGACGGTCCTCGCCGAGGTTCTTCCATTGGCCGCCGATGCGGCCAAAGCTGCGAGCACTGTACGGATGTCTGCCCTTGCCCGGTGGGAACGGGAGATGCCCGGTGGGAACGGGAGAAACGTGATGACGTCCGCCAGTTCGCCGCGCCAGGTTAGCACCACCACAATCTTGGATTCCGTCAATGCCTTCAGGTAAATGGCCAGACCTTCCCGGTCGCGCGCTTCTTCGTTGCGAAACCAGGCCTCCTCTTCGGCGGGGTCAATCTTCACCCAGCTTAATCGGCTGACGGCTTGCGCATCTTTGTGGGCGGTGGCACGTTGCCACGCCGCGCACGCCGACTCGGGAGTCGAAAGGTCGGTCGTCTCCGGGAAATCACTGACGGGCTTGTTCACTTGGCGCTCGATCACCGGGCCGAGGGAAAGATTCTGCGCAGCAGCAGGAGCGGCGGGCGTTGTCGCCGCGTCTGGCACCAGCTTGTAGCGAATCTTCTGGCCTTCCTGCAAACCGTTGAATCCGTCACCGGCTACAACCTCTCCCGGTGACAGACCACTCCGAATCTCAGCCCAGCTTCCGTCCACCGCCCCAACGCGCACGGGGCGACGTGTCAACGTATGATCTGATTGAATCACCCAGACATAGTCTGATTGCGGGTCGCGCTGAATTGCAACATTGGGCACGAGTGTGACCCCGTGTTTCACTTCCAACAAGAGGCGGATGTTCAAAAACAGGCCCGGCACCATCAAGTTCTCGCCTTCAGGGGTCAGGCTGGCACGGCATTTGAGAGTGCCGGTCGCCGTGTCAATTCGATTATCCACCCCCGCCAGCAAACCGTGGCCGAACCTCTTCTCCCCCCGGGCGTCGTAAGCCTCCACAGTCATTGCCTGGTGGGCGTCGAACTTCCGGATCACCGCCTGGCAGTAATCCTCAGAAATCGCAAACATCACGGAATCTGACGACTCCACCGTGCCTGGGGATTCCAGGCGGACTCCAATGTCACCGCTTCGCGCAGCCGTGGCGGAAACCTGTTTCACCGGGCCGAAGGAAAGATTCTGCGCAGTCGGCGCGACTGGGGTCGCCGACTCCAAGAAGTACAAGGCCATCGTCAGCAACAAGACGACCAACCCGCCCGCAACCAGCACCCCGCAGCCAATGGCGATGATTTTGCCCGTCGAATTCTTCCGCACCGGTTGGGCAGGCGGGATGCCCGCGCCACCCACAATCGTTTCCACACCCTTCTTGACTTGGCTTGCCTGCGATCCCCGGCGCAAGGATCCACGCCACAGAACCAGCCCGCCCGCGAGCAACCCCGGCACGAAACCCGCGGCGAGTCCGAGCAGGATGTCGGGCGCTGTGTAGCGGAGAGTCATCTCGAGCATGTCTGCCGGAGGGTCGTGCTGCTCGATGCGGAAGGCGCGGAGCTCTTTGGCGATGGCGTCGGCTATGTCCATCGCTTCTTCCGGCTTTTCCGGCCGCTTGCCATAGACGCCGACTTGGATAAGCGTGCCGCCCTCGGACGACCGCACGTCGAGCCGCCGTCTCAACAAGTCTATCGCTTGCGCTTTGGTGAGTTTCAGCCCCAGGTTCCGTTTTCCCCAGCGCTCGTCCAGTTTTCCCGAGCGCTCGTCCAATTCGAGCCGGTCAATGACCCGGCCAAGGATGACGTCGGATCGGATAAGCTCAATCATGGTTGCAGCATGCTTGAAGTAATCCATATCCACTGGGCGTCCGGGCTGCAATTTCCGCGGGCAACTGATGACCGCCACCACTTTCCAACTTTCTGCCCGAATCCACGTGATGACCGTTACGGTCCCTGCGACGAAGAACCAGACCACAAGGGCCACAGTCAACGCGGCCCGCCGGCGGCTGCGGGTAGCCGCCGGGCGCGCCGGCAATGGAGCCGTTCCCGTGACTGGGGCAGAGGAACTTGAAATGGTCTCCACCGCCGTCTTCACTTGGCTCGCCTGCTGGTAACGAAGCTCCGGTTCTCTCTCCAACGCGCGCAGCACCACTTCATCCAGCCGCACATCAATCTGCACCTTCTTTGAGGGCGGTTCGATGGCCTTCCCCGGCAATTCCCCAGTGAGCATCTGGTAAAACACCACGCCCAGTGCATAAATGTCCGCCCGATGGTCCACCTCGCCGGGATGCTCCACTTGCTCGGGCGCCATGTAATTGGGCGTGCCCATGACCTTGCCCGCGCCGGTCAGGGCGGGTGTCTTCTCCTCGCCCGGTCTGGCAGTCCCCCTCTCCCCTTCCGAAGGGGAGAGGGTCGGGGAGAGGGGTCCGTTCGCTTCCACCAGCTTGGCCAAACCGAAATCCGCCACCTTCACCCGCCCGCGCCGGTCCAGCAGGATGTTCTCCGGTTTGATGTCGCGGTGGACGATCCCCTGGTCGTGGGCATATTGCAGCGCATCGCAAATCTGCGGCACGATCGCCAGCGCCTCGCGCGGCGACACGCGGCTCGACCGCAGCAGTTGTCCCAGGCTCACCCCGTCCACATATTCCATCAGCAGGTAATAAATCCCGTCCGCCTGGCCGAACTCGAACAGCGCCACGATGTTCGGATGCAGCAGCTTGGCCAGCGCCTTCGCCTCGCGGGTGAACCGTTCGGCAAAAGCGGCGTCCCCGCCGATGCCCGGCGGCAGCACCTTCAACGCGACCACGCGGTCGAGCTGTTTCTGGCGGGCTTTATAGACCGCGCCCATGCCGCCCTGGCCGATAAACTCGATCACCTCCAGTTGCGGGAACACGGCGGCCAACTGTTCGAGCGAGGGTGGCTCGGGCCTCTTGCCGCCGGTTTGGCCGGTGTCCGTGGCAACCGCCGCCGCCGCCATGAGGCATTTGGGGCAAATCCCCTGCGGCGCGTTGGCCGGGATGGCCGCGCCGCAACCGGGACAAGTTCGATTCTCTGCCGCGCTATTCATACCTGCCTATAGATAAGGCATCCGCAGCGCGACGTTACACACTTCTTCACTCCCTGTCGAAGATACAAGGCACCCCAAGTTGTGGAGGAGCGCATCTGAATGCCACCACCGGAGGTGGGGACGTTTCGCTGAAACGTCCAGGCTCAGGCCGGACACCTCGGCAAGGTGTCCCTGCCCCCCTGGCGCGGCGTCAGATGCGCCCGTAGAACACTGCGATAGCGCCCTTCCCTAAGCGTGTCGGCCAGCTCGGGGCCTCGATCTCCCGCCCGGCCCGCCCGGTTGCCACACTGTTGCCACCCTTGACTTTCAAGCACCTTTCAAGGACAATATAAGGACCTTTCAAGGTCATTTCAAACACCTTGCAAACTCCTTCGAGGCTAGTTGCAAGCTCCTTTCAGAGCCATCTCCAGCCCCTCTTAAGCCTCTTCCAAGGCCATTTGACAACCATTCCAAACATCTTTCCAGCACGTTCAAAGATCATTCCCCGGACATTTCAGAGCCTTTTCCCGCACCGGGCAGTGGACGCGCCCTCGCCCAACGCCCCCCGGACCCGGCTGGGATGCGGCGCGGGTGCCTCATCCTGCCACGCCATAGTCCTGAACGACTCTTACAATCCCCAGCATAACACCGATTCCGCAAATGTCAAACCCAAAATCGCAAATCGTATCGTAAATCGCAAATCGTAAATCTGCTCCCACGAATGGCGCGCTTTTAGGCTTTAGCCCTGCGCCCGCTTATGGTTTGCTATGCCGGTGAACAGACGAACATTTCTGAGAGCCGGGACGGCCACCACCGCCTTGCTGCTGAGCCACCCCGCCTGGTGCGCCCAAAAAGCGCAACCCAAACCGACCGACGATGAAATCCTTGCCCAAACCAAGGCGCGCATCGAGCGGCACCGCAAGGGCGACGGCACCGTCACCGTGCGGGATGCAAAAGGCAAGGTGATCCGTGGCGCAAAGGTCCAGGTGGAGCAACTCCGCCACGACTTTCTGTTCGGCAGCAACTTCTTCATGTTTGGCCGTTGCGGAAAACCGGAACTCGAAGAGCAATACCGCCAGCGTTTCGCTTCCCTGCTCAACTACGGCACGCTCGGTTTCTACTGGGCAAGCTACGAGCACGAGCGGGGCAAACCGAACTACGAATATACGGACCAGGTTGCCGCCTGGACCCGCGAGCACGGCATCACCTGCAAAGGCCATCCGCTGGTTTGGGACCATCCGGCCAGCTCACCCGATTGGCTGCCGGATGATCCGAAGGAAATCGAGCGGCTCTCCACCACGCGCGTGCGGGACATCGTTTCGCGCTATAAGGGCCGCATTGACATTTGGGACGTCGTCAACGAGGCGACGCATCTGGCCGACAAACCGAACAAGTCGAAAATGGCCGACTGGGCCGCTTCGTTGGGCGCCGTCCCGTATGTGGCGGAGCATCTGAAGGTCGCCCGTGCCGCCAATCCGCAAGCGACGCTGCTGGTGAACGATTACCGCATCGAACCCGCCTATTATAAAATCCTGAAGAGCCTGCGGCAGAACGGGAAATTCCTCTTTGACACCGTCGGCATTCAAAGCCACATGCATGGCGGGGTCTGGCCGCTGCGGAAGGTTTGGGACACATGTGACACCTACAGTAAACTCGGCGTGCCGCTCCACTTTACCGAATCAACCATCGTGAGCGGTCCACGCAAAGGGCCGGGGGAGAATTGGGGAGAAACGACCGCCGAGGGCGAAGTTCGGCAGGCGGACCTGACGGTGAACTTCTACACCACGCTCTTCGCCCACCCGGCGGTTCAGGCGATCACCTGGTGGGACTTCTCCGACCTCGGCGCATGGCAAGGGGCGGCGGCCGGTTGGCTGCGCCGCGACATGTCCCCCAAGCCGGTCTTTGAGCGGCTGATGTCACTGATCAAAGGCGATTGGTGGACCAAGACGGAGGCGACCACGAATGCCCGCGGCGAGGTCAAAATGCGCGCCTTTTACGGCACGCATCGCGTCACGGCCGAGTTGCCCGGCAGCCAGCCTGTGGCCAAAGAAGTTCATTGGGAGCGCGGGAAGAAGAACCGGTTTGAATTAACGACATGAAGCGCCAGCTTGCTCTAACAAGACTAGGGGCTTTCGTACTGTTCGCTGCTTCCGCGCTGCCTCTGGGTGCGGCGGAACCCGCCAACCCACCCGTGCCAATTCCCCCTGCGACAAACATTCTCGCCCGGCTCAACCCTGCGCATCCACGGCTCCTTGCCACGACGGAGGACTTCGCTCAATTAAGAAAGCGGGTGACTTCCGATTCGCAACTCCGGTCCTGGCACACGAGTCTGCAGTCGCAGGCGCAGGACATCCTGAGCGCCCCGCCTTCGCGCTACGAGATTCCTGATGGGCTGCGCTTGCTGGCCACCAGCCGGCGGGTCGTGCAGCGGGTCTATACGTTGGCATTGCTTTACCAGTTGGACGGCGAGCAGCAGTACGTCGAGCGCGCGTGGCAGGAACTGGCTGCGGCGGCCAGCTTTCCGGACTGGAACCCTCGGCATTTCCTCGACACCGCTGAGATGACGCATGCCTTCGCCATCGGCTACGACTGGCTTTATGACGCGTGGACGCCCGAGCAACGGGCCACACTGCGGCAGGCGATGGTGGAAAAGGGCTTGAAGCGCGCCCTGGAACTCTATCGCGCCCACAGGTACTGGACCCAAATGCGCCACAACTGGAATCAAGTCTGCAACGGCGGGATCGGCATGGGGGCGCTGGCTCTGGCCGATGTCGAGCCGCAACTCGCCGGTGAAACTCTGCATGATGCCCTGGAGTCTATCCAACTTGCCATGGCGGAGTTCGCGCCCGACGGCGCGTGGAAGGAAGGCCCGGGTTATTGGGATTACGCAACCTTTTACAATGTCGTCTTCCTCGCCGGACTACAGACCGCCCTGGGCACGGATTTCGGACTGTCGCGGACGGGCGCGTTCGAGCAGACCGGGCTGTTTCCGATTTACGTGACTGGGCCGCTGGGCCGCACCTTCAACTACGCCGATGGGGGCGACCACACCATTCTCGCGCCGCAGATGTTCTGGCTGGCGCGCAAGTTCCAGCAACCGGTCTTTGCCGGGTTTGAGCGCCGGACCACCGCACCCTCTGCTTTGGACCTGCTCTGGTACGAGCCGGCGGGCGCCAACCCGAAAGCAGCCGGTTTGCCGCTGGACAAGTATTTCCGCGGCGCCGAAGTCGCCGTCTTGCGCAGCGACTGGGACAACCCCCAGGCGCTGTTTGTCGGTTTCAAGGCGGGCGACAACAAAGCCAATCATAGCCACCTCGATCTGGGCAGCTTTGTGTTCGATGCCGCGGGTGCGCGCTGGGCTATGGAACTGGGCGCCGACGATTACAACTTGCCGGGCTATTTCGGGGGCCAACGGTGGGACTACTATCGCCTCCGCGCCGAAGGCCAGAACACCCTGGTCATTGACCCGGGCCAAGGCCCCGATCAGGACCCGGCGGCCAATACACGGATTATTCGTTTTGAGTCCAGGACGGCGCGGGCGTTTGCCATTGCCGATCTCACCCCCGCCTACAAAAAGAGTGCGCGCCAAGTGTGGCGCGGTATCGCTCTTCTGAACCACGACAGAGTTCTGGTGCAAGACGAGATTCAGGCCGACAAACCCGTCGAGCTTTGGTGGTTTATGCATACCCCGGCCAGTGTGAAAATCGAGGACGATGGCCGCGCAGCCAACCTCCAGCAAGCCGGCGTGCAGCTTCGCGCGGAGATTCTTTCACCTGCGGACGCGAAGTTTCAAATCATGGACGCCCAGCCGTTGCCGACCTCCCCGCACCCCGAGCGACAGGCGAAGAACGAACGCATCCGAAAACTGGCGATTCACCTGACTGGCATCAGCCATACCCGGCTCGCCGTGCTGCTAGTGCCGAAACCGCCTAAAACGGAAGGAACTGGCCAGGCGTTGAGACTGTCCGCCTTGTCCAAATGGTAACCGCTCCGCCAATGCTACGGCGTCGAAACCCGCGCGCTTAACCAGGCGCTAAAGCGCAACCAGGACCGCTTCCCGGAGGACTTCGTCTTTGAATTGACCCGGCGGGAAATCCTGAGGATATCACAAACTGTGATATCCTTGCAGAAACTCAAGTTTTCAAAGCAGGTGCGCGCCTTCACTGAACACGGTGCCCTGATGGCTGCCAACATTCTTAACAGCCCCCCGTGCGGTTGCCATGAGTGTTTACGTTATTCGGGCCTTCGTCAAAATGCGCGAGGACCTCGCCGCGAACGCCGCCATCCTCAAACGCCTCGCCGAAATTGACAAAACACTGCTTATCCACGACGCCACGTTGCGCGAAATTTACCAACAGCTTCGTCCGCTGCTCGCCCCGCCCCCGGAACCACCCAAACCCGAAATCGGCTTCCACGTCAAAGAAGAGGCCGTGCCCTATCGCATCAAGAGAAGAACCGTCCGCGGGTGATACGATACTTGTACTCCACTCTCCTGCTCGCCGCCGCCCTGGCCACCGCAACCGGCACGCCGGCCATGCGCGTCGTGAGGACCGGAAGCGCCGGAACCCCACTGCTGGCCAACGGAGGTTTTGAAGAGTTGCACCAGGGCCAGCCGACCGCCTGGTTAGCCTGGCAGCGAGGCTATCGCGTCACGCCAGGGGAAGGACGCAGTGGCTCCCAGGGCATTGTTTGTGAGCGCCGGGAAGAGGACGGCGAGTTCGGCGCCAGCCAGACACTCACGCTCAACCGGACGAACCTTGCGCCCTTCATAATCCGGGGCTGGAGCAAGGCCGAGAACGTCAGCGGCAGCCCCGACAATGGCTACTCGCTCTACGTGGACATCGTCTATGCGGATGGCACTCCCCTCTGGGGCCAGACCGCGAGCTTCACCTGCGGCACGCACGATTGGGAACAGCGCCAGTTCGTGCTGCTGCCGGACAAGCCGGTCAAGTCCCTTACGTTGCACTGCCTCTTTCGCGGGCACACGGGCAAGGTGTGGTTCGATGACGCATCGCTGGAAGAGGTTCCAACCCCGGCAGGCGCGGTCTTGTTCCAGGGCGTGCCGCTGCAAGGGCTCACGCCTGCGAAGCCAGATGCGAAAGCCGCCCCACGCACTCTCGCCACGCGCGACGGCCTGAAACTGACGCTGCGCGACAACACCATCACATCGCTCCAGTTCGATGGCAAGGAGTCGAGCACGTCGTCCCCTTCCGGCTTTTTGGTCCGGGACTTCGCCGCGGGTTCAGACATCTATGCGTTCACCGGCGGCGCCTGCAAAGAACTCGGCCTGACCCTGAAAGCTGATCTCAGCCCTGGGTGGGATCATCTTGCCATCGAAGGCCGCGTGACCGACACGACGGGCCGGGACCGCGCTGTCACACTCCTGTTCGCGTTGCCGCTCGACGCGACCGGCTGGCAATGGGGTGACGACGCGCGCGCAAGCCGTCTCATCGGGGGCACCAGTGAATTTGCCAACACCATCAGCCTCCGCTGCGGCGCCAACGGAAAGATGTCGCTTTACCCATTGGCCGCGGTCTGGAGCGAGCGCGCCGGCCTGGCGCTGGCGTTGGACATGGACCATCCCGCCCAATATCGCCTCGTCTATCATGCCGGCACCAGACAGTTCTTCATCGCCTATGATTTCGGGCTGACCAAAGACACTGCCAGGTTTCCAGGCAGCGCCGGTTTTCGCTTCGTCCTGTATCGCTTCGACCCGCGCTGGGGCTTTCGGGCGGCGTTGCAGAAGTATTACGACCTTTTCCCCCAGCACTTTGCCAAACGCGTGACCCGCGAAGGCGTCTGGATGCCGTTCACCGACATCGCCCAGGTGCCGGGCTTCGACGATTTCGGCTTCGCCTTCCAGGAGGGCGCACCCAACGTCGCGTTCGATGACCAGCACAGCATCGCCAGCTTTGTTTATGTCGAACCGATGAGCCACTGGCTGGCGATGCCCCACGACGCGCCGCGCACTTACGAGAGTGCGCTGTCCGTCTTGAACCAGGACCTCGCCGGCGCGCGGGGCAAGGAAGCCGCGGCAATGGCGGCGGCTACTCTCACCAGCGGAATCGAGAATGCCGATAGCCGCCTCCTCCTTCACCTGTTGAAAGCGCCCTGGTGTGACGGCGGTGTGTTCTCTCTCAATCCCGATCCGGACATTCCCACGACTCC
>JBEKJO010000014.1:0-63876 GCA_050011195.1 Verrucomicrobiota bacterium
GCGAGGTTGTTGTTGAGGGCGGTGATTTTCTCGAGCTTCACGCCGGGGGCGGGATGCAGCTCATAGCGGGTGATGGTGGGGCCTTTGGTGATGTCGCCCAGCGAAACCTCGATGTCGAACTGAGCGAGCGTCTGCTGCATAAGGCGGGCGTTGGCCATTAGCTCCTCTCTCGACTCGGTGGGCTTGATGGTCAGGTCCGGGTGCTGGAGGAAATCCAGGGACGGCAACTGGTAGTTGCCGATCATGGGCGTGGCGGCGACGGTGATGGGCTTGGGTTTCCGGGGCTGCTTGGTTTTGGAAGGCGCGGTGGGAGCGGGGGGCAGGCCGGAAATATGCACCTCGGGCTCGGGCTTGGGCTCAGGCGCCTTTTCCCGGGCGTCGGTTTTCTCAGCGGCTGGGACGTCGGCTTTGGCTTCGGCGGGTTTGGCCTGGGCTGCTTTGTCGGCGGCCTCTGGCTTCTTGCCCAGAATGTCGGTGGTGGTGGCTGCGGCGAGTTCGCGAGCGGCAATGACTTCGCCTTCATCCGCCGGCGCCGGCTCTTTCGCCGGTTCGGGCTGGGCCGGCTTCTTCCCCCGCGCGCCTTTGCCGGGTTGCGGGACGCTGAGGTCGCGGACGGTCGGGGCGGGCACGGGTTGCATGTCGGCGCCGAGGCCGGAGTGATCGACTTCCTCCTGCAACTTTCTGGCCTGCTTTTGCAGGTCGCGCGCGCGCCGTTCGAGGGCGTCTTCCTCGGGGGTTGCTTCGCCCTGGGCGGCGCCGCGCCGGTCCCAAATCCGGCGGACCCACTCGCCGAGTTGGAAATTGGTCAGGAAGAGCAGGCTGATGAAGTAGAGCATCAGGAAGATGATGGTCGCGCCGGCGGTGCCGAAGCACTCGCCGCAGAAATGCTGGTTCAGGTTGCGGCCAAGAATGCCGCCGGCAGGTGCGTTAAGGTTCTGTTCGAGAGTCCCGAGGTGTTGGCCGTAAAGATCGAGCAAGCCCATGCAGCAGATCAGCAGGACCAATGCCCAGGCCCAGCGGCGGCGCAGGTAGGCGAAGGAGTCGAAGAAGCAACCCAAACCCACGAAAAACAGCAGCACCGGCAGGACAAACGCCGCGGCACCGATCCAGTGAAAGCAGTAGTAGGCCAGCCATGCCCCGAACGGGCCAATCCAGTTGTGGACCGACGGATTCGGCGGGACGGCGTTGGCTGAGACGTCGCGGGGGTGATACGAGAGCAGGGCGGCGAGCAACAGCGCGGCAAAGCACATGAGCACAATACCGATGATGTCGTAGAACCCACGGGAGGATTCTGAACTTGCGGATGCCTTGCGAGCCATAGGCGCAGAGTAACAGTTACCCGTGACGAGTGACAAGTGACGAGTGGCGGCGGCAGGGCTGCGCTGGGGTGCGGGTGGTTGAGGCGAGAACTCAGAGCGCAGCCCTGAAGATCCGAAGGCCGAGAGCCGAAGGCCAAAGGAAGGCCGAAGCCCGAAATCCGAACAGTGCATACAATATTTGAGTGTCTGGGGGTATATTTGCCGTCCAATAGCTTATGAGAGCGATTCCGCGAATTGCCACATGCCGAATGGGCGCGTGTTTGCTGCTCAGCCTGACACCCTTTTTGGCCGCAGCTCGGGACCTGCCAGTGAACAACCAGTTGGCGCTCACTTCCGTTGCCGTGCGGGGAACGAACCTGACGCTGGTGGCGGTCGTGCCGGCAGGGTTGAGGCAGGTTACGCTGGAAATGCGGCCCACGCTCGATGCTCCCTGGCAAGCGGCCGGGGTGGTGGAGGTTCCCGCCGGCGGAGGTGAAGTGACGTTCACGATGCAGAAGCCGGGGGAGATGCAGTTCTTTCGCCTGAAAGCGGCGGCGAGTGTGGCCAGTGTGGAGAGCGCCGGGGTGGTGTCCGCCGAGGTGAATTATCTGACGGTCGCGCCCCTGGGGTCGGCAGCAGCGGGTCCGCCTGACTCCAAAGGGGAGGCCGCGGAGCCGGAGGCAGTATTCCACTTCAAAGGGATGGTGGATGGCTCAGACCGCATCCTGATCACGCGCGAAGGCGCCTTTTGGGAGCACGCCCACTGGGACTGGCCGCAGGGCGCCGTGAGCGTCAATGGCAGGCAATGGAATCCCCGGCAGAAGAATTACCTGACGACCGCCGGGGCGGCGAAGTTCCTGCCGGAATGCTTTTCGCTGGAGGCGGTTGATTTGGAGCGGATCAAAGGTCGGGACGTGGTGGCGCTGGAGCGGACGAATGACGCGCTGATTGTCTATCTGGACGACACGCCGGTCGGCGCGGGCGAGTATGAGTTTAAGGTCCATTTTCATCCCGCGCGACCGAAGCCGGCCGCAGCCCGCGCCTCCACCGCGGCGACCTTGAAGATTGCAGCCGAGATTGACGGGAGCGATTGCGTCAGGATTACTGCTACCGAAGCAAGGTGGGAGCACAAGAACTGGGGATGGCCGGCCAAGGTCACGCTGAATGGTGTGCCTTGGTCTCTTGAGCAAACCAGGGTGCTGCAGAATGCAGGAACTAATGTGTTTTTACCTTCAGGAGTGGACTTCTCGACTGCGCGGATCATCAGTCGCAAAGGGCGGGACCTGGCGACGATGTGGGCGGAAGAGGATGGGTTGTGGGTCTGGTTTGCGGACAATCCGAACGGGAGCGACTATTACGAACTGGAAATCGCCTTCGGGCAATAGCGCCGGTCGAGCGTTGCGACACCGGCTCCGATTTGGAAGAGGAAGGGGGAATGTCGCGCGAAGGCCGCGAAGGAAGCGATGGATTCTAACGCTGGGTCTCTTTCAACTTCTTCTCGAACTTCTCGATCTTCGGGCGAATGACCGACCGGCAGTAAGGCTGGTTCGGGTTGTCCCGGTAGTAATCCTGGTGATAATTCTCGGCCAGCCAGAACTTCTTGAGCGGCACAATCTCGGTCACGATTGGCTGGCTGAAGTGTTTCTGCGCCTGTGCCTTGGACTTTTCCGCCGCCACCTTTTGGGCTTCGCTACCATAGAGAATGATCGAGCGGTATTGGGTGCCGGCGTCGGGGCCCTGGCGGTCCAGGGTGGTCGGGTCATGCGCCTCCCAGAAGGTCTCCAGCAGTTTGTCGTAGGAGATCACTGTGGGATCGTATTGGATCTGGATCACCTCGGCGTGGCCGGTGTCGCCGGCGCAAACCTCGTGGTAAGTCGGATTCTCTTTGGCGCCGCCGGCATAGCCGCTGGTGACGGACTTGACGCCCGGGAGCATTTGGAAAATCGCTTCGGTGCACCAGAAACAACCGCCGCCCAGCGTGGCGATCTCAGTGTGATTAGTTGAGCCGTTCATATTGTTCGTTTGCGCCGTCCCCGCACTCACGCTGAGGAGCACCAAGCACAGCGCGGCAAAGCCGCAACCGAAGCAGTTAAATGGGTTAAATGGGTTAAAAGAGTTAAATGAGCAAACCGCGTTGGGAGATTCCTTCGCAACCTGCGAACAGGTTAGATCATTGCAGTCCAGGGGCAGCAAGACCCGGAATCCGGGGGACTTCGGAAGCTCGAACTCCGAATCCGGACGGCCCCGCGGGTTGCCAGCGTGAGGTGACATTCTTCGATTCATCGGTTGGGGGAAACCTCGCACATAATCCTGCCGTTGGCGAATCGGCGGACTGCGCGTCAATCGCGGGCTATCGAGGCGGGCTCCCTGCCGGCCACGCAGGGGTGGCTGACTCCTTTGCTCGATGCTTCAGCCGGCGGACTTCTGAGTTTCGGCGGCGACGGCTTTGACTTGATCCACAATCTTGACGGCCTCTTTGCGCGCCATGCCGTTGGCCTGGAAGATGGCCTGGATATCAGCGTAGATGGCCTGCATCTGGGCAGCTTGAATTTTGGCGGGGTTAAGCACGGCGGCCAGATCCGACAGCAGGCGGCGACAGTCCTTGTCCTCCAGGGGCTTTTCGGCGAAAGCGCCGGCCAGGCTGTTGGCCAGACTGGCCGCCGTCGGTTGGGAAGGTTTGTTTGCGCCCTGGGCGGCGGCGATCAGGTCCGCGGCAATCTGTTGCTTTTGCTGGGCGGTGGCGGGGGAATTGGCCTTGATAGCCGTGAGGTCGGCCCGCAATTTGGCGATGCTTTGCTGGATGGGTGTGGGGGAAGCACTCGTGCCGGGGGATGTGGCCGGCGGGGGGGGCTGGCTGGGCGGCGTGACCCCCTGCTGGACGTTGTTCTGGTCGCGTAGTTCCAAGGCGCGCTGCTTGATGATGACGTCAGGACCCGCGAAGGCGCTGCCAGCCACCAGCGCAGCCGCGCCGATCAAAGCAAAGGCTCTTATCATAACTGTGTTCGCTCGGTGAACGAGACTGCAACCGGCCACGTGCTTTGTCAAGGATTTCGCCTTCGGCCAGCCGCCTAATGGCCGGCCGTCACCAGATTTCCTTTCGGCAGCACGGAAAGGTAATCAACCAGAATATGCTCCGCCTCCACCAGCGGCTCATCCGGTGCGGCAGGTTTCTGGGCTTCCGCCTCGTCGAGGCTGTCTTCGCCGGGCGCGGCTCCAGCGGTGGTGGCGGCTGAATTGGTGCTGGCGGCGGACGGGCCGGCGCCCGGGCCGACAGAGAGCCTTGCCAGCGCGGCATTGGTCTTGGCGACCGGGGGCGGGAGCCCCGACAGACCGGCCTGTTTGAGCGTCAGTTCATAGACCGTTTCCGGCGGCTCCTGGCGGGCCAGGCGTTCCTTGTCCCGCGCTTTCTGGCGGGCCTCGGCTTCGTCCTGCTCCTTGAGCCGCTGCTTTTCATTGAGGGAGATCGTCTTGTCCGCCTGGTGTTTCTTGAACTGCTCGATGTCCTCGCGCACATAAGCGAATTCCTTGTCAGCAGCGACGCGCTCCGCAGAGTGCTTGCGCAGTTCCGGCAAATACGGTTCGACCAGGTTGAAGTGGTCGTAGTTCGCACTCGGGATGGTTTCACACGGCAACGGGTTCTCGAGCGCACTCTCGCCAATGTCCTTCGACTCGTTGGCGACGGAGGGCAGCACGATGTCAGGGAGGACGCCCTTCAACTGGGTGGAGAGGCCGCTCGGGCGGAAGAACTCTTTGATGGTCAGCTTGAGCGCGCCGGGGTCATTGGTCAGCGACTTGTCCGCCGCGCGAATGAGCGGCCGCAACTGGTTGACGCTTTGGACAGTGCCTTTGCCGTGGGTCGAGGCATCCCCGACAATCAACGCGCGGCCATAGTCCTGCAACGCCCCGGCCACAATCTCCGAGGCCGAGGCGCTGAAACGGCTCGTCAGCACCACCAGCGGTCCATCGTAGAGCACCGACGGGTCGGTGTCATCGGCCTCCTGCACCTTGCCATTCTCGTCGCGGACCTGCACGACCGGGCCGGTCTTGATAAACAACCCCGTCAGTTTGATCGCCTCTTCGAGCGAGCCGCCGCCGTTGCGGCGCAAGTCGAGGATCAGGCCAGCGACATTTTCCTCCTTCAGTTTGGCCAGCAGCCGCGTGACATCCGCCGTGGTGCTTTTCGGCTCCGGCTTATCCTTGGTATTCAAGGCATCAAACGTGGCGTAAAAGGAGGGCAAATCAATGACCCCGAGCCGGAGATTGCCGCCGCGGAGGTCGGGCAATTCGATGATCCTGGCTTTCGCTGCCGAATCCTCGATCGAGATTTCATCCCGGATCAGGCTCAGCACGTTTGTGGTCAAAGCGCCGGCAGGAATAATCGTCAGGCGCACTTCCGTGCCCTTGGGTCCGCGGATGAGCTGGACGGCCTTGGTGAGGTTCATGTCCACCACATCCACGGGCGGCTGATTGCTTTGCGCCACCGCCACGATCTGATCGCCTTCCTTGATCAGCTTGCTTTTGATGGCCGGCCCGCCGGGGAGCAGCCGCCGAATCTTGCAGTAGCCGTCCTCCGAAACCAGTTCCGCCCCGATGCCAAACAGGCTCAGGTTCATGGTGATGGAAAACTGCTCCAACTGCGCGTGGCCGAAATAGTCCGAATGCGGATCATACACGCGCGCCAGCGCAGTGAGATATGTCTGGAGGACGTCGTCGTTGTTCCAATCCGTAAAGAAGCGCAGGTTGCGGTGATAACGGTGACTGAGTGTCTCGATGATTTCCTCGTCGTCAGTTTTCTTAGACGGCGCGCCGGCAAGCTGGTTGGTCGGTGCCACAGTGCGCGCCTCCGCTGCGGCTCGCTGTTTCTCCTGCTCCGCCCTGGCGGCCTGGGCCCTGGCTTGCGCGGCGCTTTTGGCTTCAGCCTCCGCCGCAACTCGGGCGGCTTCCGCGGCTGCGCGCGCCTTGCCGGCAGCGGCCTGCATGGCGGAAGCCCGCTCCGCCTCCTTCGGAGATGGCAACACCAGCGGGCGCCGGCTTTCCTTGATGGCCGGCGCGGCGGGCAGGGTTGGCGGGACGCCCGCTCCGGCGGTGGCGTCCGCTGTGGGTGCCTTCGGCGGTTCGGGAACCTTGACCAGGGCATTGGTCTCGGCGGACAGCGGCTTCTTCTTTGTGGCGGCGGCGACGCTCTTTTTCCGAGCACCGCTCTTACCGAGTAATTCCTGCAGGTACTCGAACCGCAACCGTTCCCGCCAGAGTTTTTTCGCCTCGCCGAGATCGGCGGGGTAAGGCAGCCCTTTCCGGTTGATGGTAACCCGCTCATCGGTATCGAACGTGAATCTTTCGTTCTTGAGCAAATCTTGCGCGTAGGCGGTGCGTTGCTCCAGCCGCTCCAGAAACCGGTTGAAGATTGCGCAAGCGGGTTTCGTGTCGGCCGGCCGGCGCTGGGTGTTGGTCAGACGATTGAGGTTCGTACGGTAAGGCTCGAACTCGGCAAAATCGGCCTGGGTAAAATGGATGCGCTGCGGGTCGAGCGTTTCGAGGTAGCGATCGAGAAACTGGCTGGACACCGAATCGTCGAACGGCTTCTTCAAATAGTGGTAATTCTCCAGCATGTAAGCGGTGGCGGAGGCAATCTGGCCGTCGATCGGGCCGGGCGTTATCAAGTGAAACCCGTTGGTGGCTAGGGCGGAGGCGGTCGCCGCCGCGGGCTGATCGCCGGCGGCGGAGCGAACAACCGCCTCGGCCGCCCACAGCGGCAAGGCTGCCCAAAGGCTCAGGAGAAGGGGCAGGATTCTGAGGGTAAGACGTTCAATCATGATCTGTTAGATGCTTAACGATAGCACAGCTTAGACGCAACGCAGCAAGAACTGTTCACGTCAAAGGTGAGACTGCGATCTTCTCGCAATTCGCCCCTTGGCCCACCGGCGCGCTTCGGCTTTGGTCTTGAGTTCATCCTGCAATTGTTTCTCGCGGATCTCGGCCAGCAGCGCCCCCAGCGCCGGGCCGGGCTTCATGCCCAGCGCGATCAGGTCGTCTCCCTTCAACAGCGGCGGGCGGATTTGGGGTTGTTTCTCCAGTTGTCCGGCTTGCTCGACCAGAAAGTCATAAACCTCCAGCCGGCCATGAGAGCCGAGGCAATCGAGCCGGTGCAATTCGAGTTCGAGCGGAAAGGTCGGGCGCATCAGCAGGCGGCGCAGCGTGGACTTGCGCATCTGCCACGCGTCCTTGAACTGCATGTGGCAGCGCACCGCTTTGACGACCTCGTCGATCTGTTTGCGAGGAAACCGGAGCCGCCCCAGAATCCCGGCGGCCATGTCCGCGCCGATCTTCTCGTGGCCGTAGAAGTGGATGCTGCCCGTCTCGGGATCGGCTAAAGCTGTGACCGGCTTGGCGACATCATGGAGCAGCACCGCCCACGGCAATGAGGGGTCAGCCTCGGGCGGCAGATGTTGCAGCATCAGCCGGAGATGGTTGAAGACCGTGCCCTCGGGATGGAAATCGGGCGACTGCTGGCACGTGATCGCGGCCGCGATTTCCGGCAGCACCTCTTCGAGCAAGCCGCTCGCGCGCAGCAAATCCAGCCCGCGCGACGCGTGCGGCGGACGGAACAGCTTCACCAACTCCTCGCGCACCCGCTCGGCGCTGATCGTCTTGATCTTCGCCGCGTTGCGCTTGAGGGCGGCGAAGGTTCCCGCCTCGATGCGGAAATCCAGTTGCGCGGCCAACCGCACCGCCCGCAGCAGCCGCAAGTGATCCTCGGCAAACCGTTCCGCCGGCGAGCCGACGGTGCGGATGATCCGGGCGCGCAAGTCCGCCTCGCCGCCGACCCAATCGTGCAACTGTTTGCGCACCGGATCGTAAAACAAACCGTTGACCGTGAAGTCGCGTCGGCAGGCGTCGGCCTCCGCATCGCCGAACGCGACCCGTTCCGGGTGCCGGCCATCCCGGTAATCTCCCTCGGCGCGAAAGGTGGCGACCTGGAACTGCCGGCCGCCTTCGACCACGACCATCACCCCGAACTTGCGTCCGACGGCAATGGTTCGTTGGAAGAGGCGCTCGATTTGTGCCGGCAGGGCGGACGTGGCGATGTCATAGTCGCCCGGTTCGCGGCCCAGCCAGAAATCGCGCACGCAGCCGCCCACCCAGAAGGCCGGGAACCCAGCGCGCTGCAGCCGGCGGACAATGGCGAGCGCGGCGTTCCCGGAAGGGTTGGCAGGATGCGCAGTCATGTCCAATCGCTCCGTCAGTTTGTGTTCGGGTTCCCGGCTACCCTTGTCCCCAAATCTGTTTGACGTGTTCCACACCGCTCTTCACCTCCTCCACGGTCAGGGAGGGGCTGAACTCGAATACTTTGATGTGCTCCGGCTTGAGCAGCGGCTTGAGGGCGGCGAAATCCACCATGCCCGAGCCGGGCGCACAGTGGTCGCGACCGGGGAATTGCACGTCGTGGATATGAAGACCCGAAAGGCGGTTGCGCAAAGACTCCAAATGCATCGCCTGGCGGATGAACCCGAGGTTCTCCTTGATCTGGCCGTGGCCGGTGTCGTGCCAATAGACCAGGTTCAGGCTGGCCAGTTCGCGGAACAGGAACTGGAAGTCGCTTTCGAGAGGCAGTTCCTCCAGCCCCTGGCGGTTCTCAATCCCCAGCTTAATGCCCTGCGATTCGGCCACCGGCAAGAGCTTCTTCAACAGTTCGTTGACCCGCTCGACAAACGGCCCCTTTTTCGCCTCGCGCTTCTCATCCAGCTCGGTGCATAGCTTGGCATATTTGGGGGTCTCCCTTTCGCCGCGGGCAACCAGGTCGAGCAATTTGTCGGTGTAGTTCTTCATGTCGATGCTGCCGCTGTGCAGCACGACGGCGGGGGCCTTGACGCGGGCGGCGAATTCAATGGTCTTAACCGTGTAGCGCTGGGCCAATTCGCGCTCCCTCGGCCGCTCGGCCGAGAACTGGTACAGATTGGGCGCGGCGTAATTGACGCCCATGGGCAGGGGGCAAAAGTTGTGCAAGCTCGAAATCCTGATCTCGCCCGCATCCACGGCTTCGAGGATGCCGGGCAGGAGGCTGATCCGGGTGCCGTGGCTCAACTCCGCGAATTCAAAGCCCAAGTCGCGGAGTTCCCGCAACATAGCCCGGCCGTCGGTGTGCCGGTGGGAATTCCAACAGGTGGAAAAGGAATACATAAAACCGAACGGAGTGTTAGGGCATGAGAGTGAGGGAGCTTGGGAGCATTGGCGCATGGGAGCGTTTGACCACTCCACGGCTCCACCACTCCGGCACTCCGTTGTTAAACCGGCTGAGTGCGGCCGCCCGCCACACCCAGCCTTGATACGCGACGATTACATGTCGGCGTAGCGCGCGCTGAGCATGGCGGAGAACCGTGCCGCCTTCTCTTTGCGCCGGCGCCGCTCGCTCGGCTTCTCGAAATGCCGGTGGTTGCGCACCACCTTCAATGTCCCCTCGCGGTCGATCTTCTTCTTCAGTCGCCGCAGCGCTTTATCAACAGACTCGCCTTTTTTAAGCTTAATTTCGGTCAAAACTCTCTCACTTCCTCTCCAAGGACCTCGGGACACCCCGGGCCTTCATGGCCGGCGTTCCCGATAGGTCAGGCGGCACAGCATATTTTCTGGCCGAAAGTTGTCAACCAGCAAAATCGTCCGAAAGCCGCTTGCCTTCCCTCCGGTTTTCAGCCCATTGTCAGCGATGCCTTTGCCCAGTCAGCCAGTCACTTTGACCGTCGAACAACTCGCCGAGTTGAACGGCAAGCTCTCTTCCATGCGCCATGACATCAACAACCATCTCTCCCTGATTATCGCCGCCGTCGAACTGATCCGCCACAAGCCGCAGATGGCCGAGCGCATGCTGGCCACCCTCGTCGAGCAGCCGCCCAGAATCGCCGACACCCTCGTCAAGTTCTGCGCTGAATTCGAGCGCGCCCTCGGCATCACCCGCCGCTAGCCCCGCCCTGCCCCGTCTCCTGGCTTATTCTCCGCCTTCATGTGGCGGTGGACGAAGAAGTAGTACAGGCCGCCCAGCACCAGCATGGCGCCGCCCAGCCAAAGTGTGACCGCATGCATCTCACCTTTCATCAGCTTCTCGTCATCTCCCGCTTTGATGCCTACCCAGCAAAGCACGCTGCACCAGATGGCTGAACCCAGCACGGTGTAAAGGGAAAAGGCTTTGTAATTCATCCGCACGATGCCAGCGGGAATGCCAATCAAATGGCGAACGACGGGCAGCAGACGCGAAATGAAAATGCCCATCGAGCCGTAGTGCGCGGCCCAGCGCTCGGCCCCTTCCACCTTGGCCGGCGAGATCATGACATAACGGCCATAGCGCATGACCAGCGGCCGGCCGGCGAGCCGTGCCGCCCAATACATTGCGGTCGCACCGACCCATGAGCCGATCGTGCCGGCAATAATAATCCCGGTCAGGCTTAAGGGAATCTGGCGCGTGTGGGCCCAGTACGCTGCCGGAGGGATAACGATTTCACTGGGCAGCGGGAAGACCGAGCTTTCAATGGCCATCATCAAGCCGACCACCCAACAGCCGCCTGTCTTGAGAGCGCCGACATACCAAGTCTTAAGCGACGTGATAACTGCTTTGAACATGCGGCGCTGGTTATAGCCGAATCCTGCCCCGGGGCAAACCACATTTCCATTGTTCCCGGCAAAGGCCTCTCCCGAGGGTTTTGCCCGGCAGGGCAGCGCACTGAACCTCCTGCCGGCTTGCACAAAGACTTGGCATTTTCCCCTCCCGCGGCTTGCGGCTATCCTCCCCATTCGCGGAGAATCAATCCATGGTTTGCTTTATGCAGGCCTTCACCCGCAACCAGTCGGGCATTTCCGCCGGCGGCACGCGTTTCCAGGGCCTGCCTTATATGAGCGTCGCTTCTTGCAAGCCGAAGAAGAATTTAATTGCCAACAAACTAATCTTTCCGGCAGAATCCGCCCGATGAATAAGACGTCTGAGTTTTAGTTATGGAATGCGCCCCGGGCCGTGGTGGCCTGTGTTCGAACAGTGGATCCTGGCGCGCGGGCCGTTTATGGTTGTCCCGCTGCGTTCAATAAGGGGCCGCAGCAGACGTCTAAGAGAACAGAGCTAAACAAGAACAATAACAGAAACATGAAAAAACTAGTTGTAATCAGCGTGGCGCTCCTGATAGCGGGCGCCGTAACGGTCCGCGCGGCGGACGCCAAAGAGAATTGGGAGAAGAATTGCACGAAGTGCCACGGGCCGGACGGCAAGGGCAAAACCAAGATGGGCGAGAAGCTCGCGATCAAGGATTATTCGGATGCCAAGGTGCAGGAAGCCGTGAAGGACGACGCAATGGCCAAGGCCATCAAGGAAGGGGTGAAGGACGGCGAGAAGATCAAGATGAAAGCGTTTGGCGACGTGCTGAGCGATGACGAGATTAAAGCGCTCGTTAAGTACGTCCGCGACTTCAAGAAGTAACGCGGGGCGCAGCGTAAATTCAGGGGAGCCTTTTCCGGCTCCCCATTTTTACTATTCGGAAGGGCAAAATAAGATGATAAATCGGCAAGGGAGGGGAAGCGGCCCCGAGATGGGCAATTAGATTCTCTAGGCCAGTATTACACAGAGAATGATGATCGTCGCCACCAGGCAGAACTAAGCAGGCCCATGCGTCGCCTTTTCAAAATGCCGCCGCAACTGTTCCGGATCTTCCTGCTCGCGGTCGGGATTGTGGTGGCCTATTCGATCGCGCGCTACTTTCTGACGCCGGCGTCGTTCGGGGAATACGGGTGGTATCGGGGGGCGGCGCTGGCGGAAATGGCGACCCGGGACCGGGTTTACGCCGGCAAGCAGGCCTGTGAGGAGTGCCATTCGGACGAGTATCAGAAACTGATAAAGCACGAGCACAAGGGCCTTTCCTGCGAGGCGTGCCATGGTCCGGGCGAGGCGCACGTCCAGAACCCGGACAATCCCGATGTCAAGATGGCCGTGCTGCACTACAGCCTCTGCCTGCGGTGCCATGAGGCCAATCCCTCGCGCCCCAAATGGCACAAACAGATCGTGAGCAAGAACCATTACACCGGCAAGTGCACGGAATGCCACGTGCCGCACAGCCCGTCGGAGGTCCCATGAACCGGCCAGTCTCCAGGCGCAGCATTATTGGCAAGCTCGGCGCGGTCGTGGCGGGCGTGCTGGCCGCCCCGGCGGCGAAGGCGGCCAAAGCCGTCGCGCAAAAGCTCCTGGTTTCCGCCGACGCGCCGAAGGATTATCACCCGACTGCGCATAAGTGGCTGATGGCGATCGATGCGAACCGGTGCATTGGCTGCGGTTTGTGCGCGGAGGCGTGCAAGCGAGAGAACCACGTCCCGGAAGGCCCGTACTTCCGCACCTGGGTCGAACGCTACATCATCACCAAACCCAAGCCCGGCTCCGGGGCGGCGCGCGGCGAGACGCTGGTGGATTGCCCGAACGGCGGCATAAACGGCTATCCGGAGGCGCCGGTGCTGAAGGAGGAGATTCAGCATTCGTTTTTCGTGCCCAAGCTGTGCAATCTCTGCCAGCACTCCCCGTGCGTCCAGGTGTGCCCGGTGGGCGCGACGTTCGACGCGCCGGACGGGGCGGTGCTGATCGATCCCAAGTATTGCATCGGTTGCGGCTTTTGCATCCAGGCCTGCCCGTACGGCTGCCGGTTCCTCAGCCCGGTGACCAAGACGGCGGAGAAGTGCACCCTTTGCTACCATCGCATCACGCGGGGGCTCAAGCCGGCTTGTGTCGAGGTGTGCCCGACCCAGGCGCGGATCTTTGGCGATCTGAAGAATCCCGTGCCGGACGACCCGCTCCAGCAGTTTTACCAGAACAACCTCGTGATCGCCCTCAAACCGCACCTGGGCACCGAACCACGCCTGTTCTACGCAGGCATCGACAAGGAGGTCAGGTAGGATGACGAACGACCTGATCAACATCGTGGTCGAGGTCATGCCGCGTTTCGAGGGTTACGTGTATCCGAACGAGGCGACGCAGCAGCCACTCTGGGGCGTGCTGATCGTGCTGTATCCGTACGTGACCGGCCTGGTGGCGGGGGCGTTCATCATGGCGTCCCTGGTGCGCGTCTTCAATGTGAAGGCGCTCGAGCCGGTGTATCGGCTGTCGATGCTGACGGCCTTTGCGTTCCTGCTCTGCGCGCCGTTGCCGCTGCTGTTTCACCTCGGGCATCCGGAACGCTGCTACGAGGTGATGATGACGCCGCACCTGACTTCGCCGATGGCGATCTTCGGCTTCGTCTATGCGTGGTATCTGATGGCGGTGCTGCTGCTGGAACTGTGGTTCGACTACCGGCGCGACTTCGTCGAGTGGTCCGACAGCACGTCGGGCTTCCAGGGCCTGTTATATCGGTTCTTCACGGTCGGGGTGACGGACGTGTCCGACTCGGCGGTCCAACTGGATCACAAGACCGGCCACATCCTTTCGATTGTCGGCATTCCCTCGGCCTTTCTACTGCACGGTTACGTGGGTTTCATCTTCGGGTCGGTCAAGGCCAATCCGTGGTGGGGCAACGTGCTGATGCCGATTATCTTCATCATGTCGGCGATGGTGTCGGGCATCGCGCTGTGCGTGTTCAACTATCTGGTGCTGAGCTGGATTCGCCGCAAGACGGTGGACATGAAATGCCTCGATGTGATGGGCATGTTCCTGTTTTACGCGCTGGTGGTCGATGCGGCCATCGAGGCGCTGGATTGGATTCACCGCATCTATTCGGCGGAGGAGGGCTTCCAGGTGATGCAGTACATGGCGCGGGAGAAGTTGTTTTACACGCTAAGCCTGGGGCAGGTGACGTGCGGCACACTGGTGCCGCTGATCCTGCTGGGCTTGCTGCAGTTAGTCCGACGGCGGGTGCCGGAGCTGCACCGGCGGCGGATGTATTTCACCAGCGCGTCCTTGATCCTGATGGGCGTGCTGGCGATGCGCTGGAACGTGGTGATCGGCGGCCAGCTTTTCTCCAAGAGTCTGCGCGGGGTGATGGGCTACAAGATGGAATTCGCCGGGCAGGAAGGCTGGTTCATGGGCGCGGTGCTGCTGTGCCTGCCGTTCGTTCTCTTGACTGTGATGGTGAAGCTGTTCCTTTCGGAGCGGCTGCCAACGAGCGGCCATATCCCGCACCGCGAGGGTGGACCTCCGGCTTTTAGCCCTGCGAAAACCTGATCGCCCCCCTGAGTCCGAGACATATCCGGATGAGCGCAATCCGAAATCCCAAAAGCAGCGAGCGTGAGTCAGGGCCTGGCACTTTATGAGCCAAGGTGAGAGAACAGGCACAGTGCTGTTGGTCCTGGCGGTGGTGTTCGTCGCCCTGGGCATGAAGTTCGTGTCTCGTGCTGGCACGCGTTTTCCGGCGCTCCAGAAGATTCCTCTGGTCGATACCCAGTTCCTCGAAACCGCCACCATCCGGAAGTCCTACGCCGAACTGATTCGCACCAAAGCCGATCTGTCGGACTTTGATTGCTACGCCTGCCATGAAAAGGGCAAGCCCCCGCCGCTGCGGTTTGACGCGCAGCACAATCTCATCGTCCCGCAGGAACATTCGGACATTGTGATGAAGCACGGGACGCACAACCGGAACAACAACTGTTTCAACTGCCACGACGAGCAGAACCTGGAACTGCTGCAAACCCGCGACGGGCGGCAGATTAAACTGGCGGAAAGCCCTCCCCTTTGCGGCAGTTGCCACGGGCCGACCTATCGCGACTGGGAAGGCGGAGCTCATGGCCGAACCAGCGGCTATTGGGACCGGAGCCTCGGCCCAATGAAACGCCAAATCTGCGTGGACTGCCACGATCCGCACCATCCCAAAATCCCGCCTCGGAAACCCGCGCCCGGCCCGCATCTCCTCCATCCGGTGGCCGCACTCGCCGCAGAAGCTTCGCACTGATATGCCAACCCCGACCTCCAACCTCCCCGAGAACGAGGGACCGTCGCCCGACGGCCAGAGTCGCCGGAGTTTTCTGCGCTCGGCCGTTGCTGCTTCCGGCCTGGCGGCGCTGGCCGCGAGTCTGGCTCCGCTGCGCCATTTGAATGATTTCCCCTCCCTGGAGCAGTTCTTGCAGAAGTATTACAAGGAACTGACGCCGGAGGAGATGGCCAAAGTGCTGAAGCGCATCGAAGACGAAGTCGAGCAGCAATACGGATTGCGCCCGCAGGTGCGCGACCTCAAGCCGATGAACGGGGTCGAGTTCGTCTATGCACTGAACCTGACGCGGTGCATCGGGTGTCGCAAGTGCGTGCATGCGTGCGTGGCCGAGAATAACGAGTCGCGGAACCCGGAAATCCAGTACATCCGGGTGGTGCGGCTGCCGCACGGGTCGCTGGACCTGGACAAGGCGGAACACAATTACAACCCGGAGCTGGTCCCGGAGAAGGGCTATTTTTACATGCCGGTGCAATGCCAGCAGTGCAAGAACCCGCCGTGCGTGAAGGTTTGCCCCGTGCACGCGACCTGGCAGGACGCCGACGGCATCACGGTGATTGACTACGACTGGTGCATCGGCTGCCGGTATTGTGCCGCCGCGTGTCCCTACTGGGCCCGGCATTTCAATTTCACCAAACCTACGATCCCGAAAGAGCGGCTGAACCCGGACATGGCGTACCTGGGGAACCGTCCCCGGCGCCAGGGGGTGATGGAGAAATGTCATTTCTGTGTCCAGCGCACGCGGGTGGGCCGGTATCCGGCTTGCGTCGAGGTTTGTCCGGTTGGAGCGCGGAAATTCGGCAATATCCTGGACCCGGAGAGCGAGGTATCCTACATCCTCCGCACCAAGCGCGTGTTCGTCCAATTGAAAGAGGAGTTGGGCACCTCGCCCCGGTTCTTTTACTACTTTGACGTATGAGGCAGGCCGTGCGGAATTATCTGGTCTTTTTGTCGCGCAGCGGCCGCCTGGCGTTCGTCGGGGACTGGCGCTATTACGCCTGGATGGGTGTGCTCACGGTCTTTTGCCTGCTGGGCCTCAACGCCTACGCCAGGCAGTTCGCCCACGGGCTGATCGTCACCGGCATGAGCGATGAGGTCTCGTGGGGGGTTTACATTGCCAACTTCACCTTTCTGGTCGGCGTCGCGGCGGCGGCGGTGATGATGGTGATTCCAGTCTATATCTACAACAACGAGGAGCTGCATGACTTGGTGATCTTCGGCGAACTGCTCGCCGTGGCGGCCATCCTCATGTGCCTGGCGTTCGTCACGGTGGACCTCGGGCGCCCCGACCGGTTCTGGCACCTGATCCCCGGCATCGGCCAATTCAACTTTCCGGCGTCGATGCTGAGCTGGGATGTCCTTGTTCTGAACGGTTATCTCCTGCTCAACGTCCATATTTGCGGCTACCTGCTTTATTGTCGTTATCGCGGCCAGACGCCGGGAAAGTGGTTTTACATCCCCTTTGTCTTCATCGCCATTGTCTGGGCCGTTTCGATCCACACGGTCACGGCCTTCCTCTATGTCGGCCTGGGGGGGCGGCCCTTCTGGAATTCGGCTATCGTTGGGCCACGGTTCCTCGCCTCGGCCTTCACTGCCGGGCCGGCGTTGATCATCCTGGCAATGCAAGTGGTCCGTCGCGTGACGGCCTCCGCCCCCGCCGGCGACGCCGCGCGATTGCGCGGCGAGCGTGGGGCATCGCAAACACCAAGGAGCCGCTCTGCCGCCCTCGGTGACCTGGATCTCCTGGCACGTCATCTGGCCGAATTGGCATCGGTCCCGCCGGAGACTCGCCGGAACATCCTGGCCGGCGCGATGGTTTTGGAAGCGAAGGCAGGGGATGTCCTTTTGCGTCAGGGGGAGACGGACAAGGAGTCTTTTTTTGTCTTAAAGGGCCGAGTGGTTGTTCAGCGCGAGGAGGGAGGACGCTTCCGGGTCACGCGCAGCCTGGGGCCGGGAGAACAGTTCGGCGAGATCTCTGCCCTCGCCGGAACACCGCGCACGGGCACGGCGATCGCCGAAGAGCCTTCGCTGATCCTGAGCCTGCCGGCCGACTCTCTGCGCAAACTCATGGCTACCCCCAGGATGAACAAGATTATCAGGTCGCGGATGTCCGAGCGGCTCCTGATCACCGATCGCGCCCTGATGACCCTCCGCAGCATCGTGCAGGTTTCCATGCTCATCAACGTCTTCCTCCTGGCCAACGAGGTGTTCAAAGAATTCTATTCCGGCAACCTGCACGTCGCATCCTCCAAATACCTGTTCCTCGGCCTGCACGGCCATCACGCGTTGGTGCCCTGGATCTGGACCGCCATCGTTTTCAACCTGGTCGCCATGGTGTTGCTGGTGCTGCCGGTCAGCCGCAGCCTCAAATGGCTCAATCTTACCTGTGTGCTGTGCATCGTCGGCATCTGGATCGAGAAGGGGATGGGACTGGTCATCCCCGGATTCATCCCCACCCCGCTGGGCGACCTAGTCGAATACCGTCCTTCACTCAACGAGACCCTGGTCTGCTTCGGCATTTGGGCTTTTGGCCTGCTCTGCTACACGGTCTTCCTGCGCATGTCGGTCCCCATCCTCCAGGGCCGGCTCTCGAAGGCCAATGAGCAATAAATGTTTGGCCTTTGACAAGAATGGAAATGCTTTTGTAAGGTTAATGGCAACAATTCGACACGCCAATGCCGCCGACTCTGGAGAATCGGCGGCGCGGCACAACTAGTAAGATAAGACTGAGAGAAATTATGAAAAGAATACTGACGCTAAGCATTGCGATGATGGCGGTTTCGGCTCTTTCCGCAAGGGCCGCCGATGCCAAGGCCGCCTATGAAAAGGATTGCGCCAAGTGCCATGGGGCCGACGGCAAAGGCGAAACCAAGATGGGCAAGAAAATGGGCGCCAAAGACTACACCGACGCCAAGGTGCAGGACGAACTGAAGGACGATGCCGCCTTCAAGGCCATCAAGGAAGGGCTGAAGGACAAAGACGGCAAGAAGCTGATGAGCCCCGCCGAAGGCCTGTCGGATGACGAGATCAAAGGCCTCGTCGCCTACATGCGGAAGTTTAAGAAGTAAGTGCCAGTCCCGCCGGCGCGCGAGCGCCGCCGGGTCCAACGCCCTTTGTGCATTGACCCCGCGCCCTGACCTTCTCCCCGCCCCACGGGGAGGGCATTGGGGCGCGGGGCAGCATTGAAGCAGACATAGGCCAACCCGCTTTCCCACTCACCAACGCTGGCCAGCAATTACCTGCCATGAACCCTGAATCCCCTGCTGCCCAGCCATCCGCACGACGTTCCTCCGTCTTCCGAAACTGGCTGAGCCTGACGGGATTGGTGGTTGTCGTGGGGAGTTTCTTTTCTTTCTTCCTGCTGCTGCTGCTGGACGAGCTGGCCCATTTCGCCAACCCCTACATCGGGATTCTGACCTACTTGGTGGCGCCGGCCTTTCTGGTAATCGGCCTGCTCCTGGCCTTGCTGGGAGCCTTCTTGCGCCATCGCAAAATCCTCAAGACCTCTGGCCCGCTGCCCCCGCTGCGGATTGACCTCACCCGCCCGCGCGACCGGCGGCTGTTGGGTTTCTTCCTCGCGGGCAGCGTGCTGTTCCTGCTGATCTCCGCCCTGGGCTCCTACCAGACTTACCATTTCACCGAGTCGGTCCAGTTCTGCGGCCAGGCCTGCCACGGCGTCATGAAGCCCGAGTTCGTCACCTACCGCAACGGGCCCCACGCGCGGGTCGCCTGCGCCGAATGCCATATCGGCAAAGGCGCCAATTGGTATGTCCGCTCTAAATTGTCCGGCACCTACCAGGTCTATGCCACCCTAGCCGACAAGTACCCGCGCCCCATCCCCACGCCGGTCAAGAACCTCCGCCCGGCCCAGGAGACCTGCGAGGAATGCCACTGGCCCAAGAAATTCGTCGGCAACCTCGAGCACACTTTCTGCTACTTTCTCAGCGATGAGACCAACACGCCCTTCACCGTCCGCATGCTCTTGAACGTGGGCGGCGGCGATGCCACCCACGGCCCGGTCGGCGGCATCCACTGGCACATGAACGTCGGCAACAAAATTGAATACATCGCCACGGATGAGGCGCGGCAAAAGATTCCTTATGTCCGCATGACCGAGTTGTCGCAGGGCATCGTCACCGAGTTCCGCTCGCCCAAATTCACCAACGCGGTGGATGAGGCTTCTCTGCGCCAGATGGACTGCATGGATTGCCATAACCGCCCGGCCCACCGCTACCAGACGCCCAACAGCGCCGTCAACCTGGCCATGTTCCTAGGCAAGATCGACCGCGGGTTGTCCTCCATCAAATCCAACGCGCTCTATGTGCTGACGGAGCCCTACACCAACGACACCCAGGCGCTCCAGAGCATCGCCACGACCTTGTCTCAGCGTTATCCGAACGACCCGCGCATCCGGCCGGCGATTGACGCCGTGCAGCTTATCTACAAGGACAACTTCTTCCCCGGGATGAAGGCCAGTTGGAAGGTCTATCCGGACAACATCGGCCACAAAGACTGGCCGGGCTGTTTCCGGTGCCACGACGGCCTGCACAAGACCGCCGACGGCAAGCGTTCCATCAAAGCCAATGACTGCAATGCCTGCCACACCATCCTCGCGCAAGGCAGCGGCGCCGAACTGGACCAGCTCACGCCCGGGGGGCAGAAGTTCAAACATCCGGGTGACGAAGTCGAAGGAGGTTGCAATGATTGCCACACCGGCGGACTGTAAAGCTCGGCTGACTCAGACAGCGCTCCGGCAGGCCGCCTTGGTTCTACTGGCCTGGTGCGGGTTCGGTTTGCTTTCCGCCGTCGCGGACAAAAGCCCGAACAGCGCCTGCCTGGAATGTCATTCGGACAAAACGCTCACCCAGACCAACGCCGCCGGCAAGGAAGTCTCCCTCTTCGTTGATGAAGCCCGGCTCAAAGCCACGATCCACAAGACCAATACCTGCGCGGACTGCCACGCGGACATTACTTCCAAGCACCCGGACGACAATGTGCCGGCGCAGCCGCCCAGTTGCGTCAAGTGCCACGAGGAGCCCGCCCAACAATACGCGGCCAGCATCCACGGCGTAAGCCACAAGCTGGGCGCTTCCGGCGCGGCCAGTTGCTGGGATTGCCACGGCTCGCACGACATGCTCTCTCCCCAAGATCCCAAATCGCCGGTCTTCAAACTGAACCTGCCCAGGACCTGCGCCAAATGCCACAGCAACCCCGGGCTGACGCAGGAATACCAGATGAAGTATCCCCAGGCAGCGGCGCAATACATGGACAGCATGCACGGGCGCGCCTTGCTCAAGATGGGCCTCATCGTCGCCCCCTCCTGCAATGACTGCCACGACGTCCACAACATCAAACGGGCCGTGGACCGCGAATCACCGGTCAACCACGTCAATGTCGCCAAGACCTGCGGCAAATGCCACGTCGGCATCGAAGAGACCTACGACCAGAGTGTCCACGGCCAGCTCCTCGCCCGGGGCGACCGGCGCGGACCGGTCTGCACCGATTGCCACACCGCCCACCAGATCGAGAACCCTGAAGGCAGCAACTTCAAAGCCATCAGCGACCAGCGCTGCGGCAAATGCCACCAAGACCGGCTGGAGCATTATCGCGACACCTACCACGGCAAGGCCATGGCGCTGGGCAAGCCCAACGTCGCCTCCGAGGTCGCCGCCTGCTACGACTGCCATGGCCATCACGACGTGCTGCCGCCCTCCAACCCGGCCTCCCGCCTCTCCCGGACCAACATCCTGGCCACCTGTCGGCAATGTCATCCCACAGCCACCATCGGCTTCACCGAATACAAGCCCCACGCCAACCCGCTCGACCGCAGGAATTATCCGCTGCTCCACGCGGTCTTTCTCGGCATGACCGGCCTGCTGGTCGGCGTCTTCACCTTCTTCGGTTTGCACACCTTCGTCTGGCTCGTGCGCGCGTTTTACCTTTACCTGCACGACTCGAAGAGATTCCGCGAAGCCAAAATCAAAACCCAGACGGACGACGAATGGTTCACCCGCTTCGCGCCCTTCGAGCGCTTCCTCCATTTTCTGGTCGTCACCAGCTTCCTCTTGCTCGTCCTCACCGGCATGCCGCTCAAGTTCTACTACACCGACTGGGCCAGGGCCTTCTTCCGCGTCATCGGCGGCGCGGACACCGCCCGCGCCTTGCATCGCCTCGGCGCGATTGTGACCTTCCTCTATTTCGGCCTGCACGTGGCGTCGTTGGTGGGCCGGTCCTGGCGCGGCCGGACGAACATCCGCGACCCGCAGACGGGCAAGCTCAGCCTGAAACGGCTCTGGCAGGTGCTGTTTGGCACGGACTCGATGATGCCCACCCTGCAGGATTGGCGCGATTTCGTGGCGCATAACAAATGGTTCTTCGGCCGGGGCCCCAAGCCCCAGTTCGACCGCTGGACCTATTGGGAGAAGTTTGATTACTTCGCCGTGTTCTGGGGCGTCGCCATCATCGGCGCTTCCGGCCTGATCATGTGGTTCCCCACGTTCTTCACCCGCTTCCTGCCCGGCTGGATTATCAATATTGCCCTGATCATTCACTCGGATGAAGCGCTGCTGGCCGCCGGTTTCATCTTCTCCATCCATTTCTTCAACACCCACTTCCGCATCGAGAAGTTCCCCATGGACACGGTCATCTTCTCCGGGCGCGTCTCGAAGAACGAGTTGCTGCACGAGCGCCACCGCTGGTATGACCGCCTGGTGGCCGAGGGCCGGCTGGAGGAACATCGCGTGCGCGACGAGTGGCTCCGCTGGAAGAGCATCGCCCGGTCGTTCGGCTATTTCTTCTTCGGTCTCGGGGTGATCCTGCTCATTCTGATCATTTACGCCATGATCACCCGCCTGGCGCATGGCGGATAAGCCAAAAAATGCGAAGGGAACGCCAAACAATGTCGAGTGATTTCCACGGCCAGCCGCAATCCTGACACTATATGGGTGTTCAGCGACATGCCGTTGGCCTTTTGGCCGCAACCTTTTTTGCCCTCCTCGGGCCGGCAGCGGCCACGTCCGCCGCCGAACAGATCAAGAACAGCGCCTGCCTCGATTGCCACGCGGACAAGACGCTCACGAAGACTAACGCCGCCGGCAAAGAGGTTTCCCTGTTTGTTGATGTCGCCAGGCTGGCGGCCTCGGTCCACAAGACCAACGCCTGCGCAAGCTGCCACGCGGACCTCACCGCCAAGCACCCCGACGACAACGTGCCGGCCCAGCCAGCCAACTGCAAGCAGTGCCACGAAACGCAATCCGAGAGCTATGGCGCCAGCGTCCACGGTTTGGCGCTGGCGAAGGGGCGAAAAGATGCCGCGACCTGCAGTGACTGTCACGACGGGCACAGCATCCTGCCGCCCGCGTCGCCGGCTTCGCCGCTGTACTTTTCCCGTCTGGCGGAGACGTGCGGGGGGTGCCACGACCAGGAGGCCAAAGACGTGGAAGCCAGCGTGCATGGCCAGGCCGTGGCCGCCGGCCACCGCGAAGCGCCCACCTGCACCGATTGCCATTCGGAACATAAGATCCAAGCCCTCAAGAGCAGTTCGCCGCTGGAGATTGATGTCGAGATCTGCAGCCGATGCCACGCCTCGGAGCGCATGAATACCAAATACAATCTGCCCCCGGACCGGGTGAAAACATTCTTCGAGAGCTACCACGGCCTGGCGGCGGAGTACGGCTCGACGCTGGCGGCCAACTGCGCGAGCTGCCACGGCGTCCACAAGATTCTCCCCTCCACCGACCCGCGTTCGAGCATCTACAAGACCAACCTGGTGGTAACGTGCGGGAAATGCCATCCGGGCGCGACGGACAACTTCGCCCAAAGCAAGGTGCATGTGGATGCGGCGGCCACCAGCGGCGGCGCGGGCGTGGGCGAGCAGGTCAACCGTTGGGTGCGGCGAATCTACCTGGTGCTGATCGTCGGCACCATTGGCTTCATGTTGGCGCACAATCTCCTGCTGTTTGGGAAAAAGGTCCGCGCCCGTTACCGCGCCGCCGACCTCACCGTCCTGCGCATGAGCCTCTCCCAACGGACGCAGCATCTGATATTGGCCGTAAGTTTCATCGTCCTCGCCGTGACGGGCTTCGCGTTGAAGTTCCCGGATTCGTGGATTGCGAAGGCGATGGGGTCGAATGAAATGTTCCGGCGCTGGAGCCACCGCATCGCGGGGGTGGTGCTCCTGGTGGCCGGAGCCTATCATGTTATCTATCTGCTCACGACCCGCGAGGGGCGGCAGCTCGTGAAAGACCTCATGCCGGTCAAGAAGGACATCAACGACGTGGCGGATAGCGCGCGGTATTTGACCGGACTGGCCACGGCCAAACCGAAGATCGCCCGCTTCGGCTACGCCGAGAAGATGGAGTATTGGGCGGTGGTGTGGGGCACGATCATCATGGGGGTCACCGGCCTGGTGATTTGGTTCAAGATGGATGTCACCAAGTTCCTGCCGCGCTGGGCCGTGGACGTGGCGCTGACGATCCACTACTACGAGGCCATTCTCGCCTGCCTGGCGATTGTGGTGTGGCACTTCTACCACGTCATCTTCGACCCGGACGTCTATCCGCTCAACTGGGCCTGCTGGAAGGGCAAAGTCTCCCAGCACTGGCAGGAAGAGGAGCATCCCCTGGATCATCCGGCTGACCCAAACGCCATCCCAAAAGAAAACGCCCCGGCCTCTGCGCCGCAACCGACGCCGCCCGCAAAGTCGGCAACCTGAGCCCCTTCGAAGACCCTAATATAGCCGCCCCAATTGAGTGAGTTCCGCCTCCTCGTTGGAATCGAGTCTCGCCCAAACCAGCATTGCCCTCCACCCCGCCGGGGGTGTAGAACACCGCCATGCAAAGGTTGGAACTGAAGCCAACGCACAAGCCGGTCCAGAATTACTACGCCGCCTTGCGCCAATTCGACGACCTCGGTGTCACCCACGAGACCGCCGTCCGCTCCGCTTTCCAGGGCCTGCTCGACCACTGCGCCCGCCAACACGACTGGACCCTCGTCCCCGAATGGGAAATCCGCCGCCCGCGCCAGCACCCCCTCCGCGTGGACGGCGCGCACCGCCAGAAGCAAGGCGGGTCGTGAGCGGCGGTGTGCCGCTGTACGTAACGGGGGCGATGGTCGGGGAGGCTGGGGCGCTGGCAGGAGCCGTGGCGCCGACAATCTGTGAAGTAAACAGGTACGGTTGTTTGTGCCATATTTGGACAGACCTCGTGGGCAACCGAAGGCACGAAGACTACGGCGGGCGGCGGTATGGAAGGTATTGGGAGGATCATCGGAGGGGCATCATGCCGACTACAGTGTTCCTGCCGCAAAAACCCGTCTTCGCCCCGCCCGCACGATGGGGCGCAGGGGTGTTCTCGGCCCTTGCGCCCATAGTCGTGTCGGGTTCGACGCTACCAGAACCGCTTCTGAGTGAGGGTCGCTGGTGCCGTGGCCTGGGCAGACCACAAGGCTGGGGGGGTACTTATACTATTTCTATCACACTGTCAAGTAGAGAGTTAGACCCGTTGACAAAAAAAGGGCGGCCCGGCTGTTACGCCGGGCCGCCCCCAACCCAACCATGAAAAGAGGAGGGCGGCACCTGTTGGTCCCGGCACCGCCCCACTCAGGAGGATGTAGGCAAGGAACCTACGACCCCCTCAACCGCAGGAATCGTGCCACGCAGAGTCGAGAAATGTCAATAGCCGAAGTGTTTCCCAAGTTGGTAGGGCGGGCAGTCCTCTGCCCGCCGCCGCCCTCGCTCCCAGCCCTCGGGACCAGGCCGGAGCGCGGCTGTCCCCAGCCGCAGCACCTCCGCAAGGGGTTGCGTTTCGGAACGCTCCGGCAGCGTAGCGTAGTCGGTACGGCTGCGGCTGGGGACAGCCGCGCTCCAGGGCAGTGTCAAGCCCCGCCCTGCCTAGCATCCTCAGATTTCGGACACTCGGAATCTTCCATTGGACAGGGCGAGCACCCGCGTTATGTTTGGCGGCGAGGCAATTGCTATGCAAACAGAACGGACAGTTGGATATTTCTCGATGGAAATCGCGCTGGAAGCGGGCCTGCCCACCTACAGCGGCGGCCTGGGCGTGCTCGCCGGCGACACCATCCGGTCGGCGGCGGATTTGAAGGTGCCGATGGTCGCCGTCACCCTCCTCCACCGGAAAGGCTATTTCTACCAGCGCCTCGACGCCAGCGGCTGGCAGACCGAAGAGCCGGCAGAATGGGTCGTCCAGGATTTTCTCGAAGAAATGCCGCCCCGGGTCACGGTGAAGCTGGAAGGCCGGCCGGTCCAGGTCCGCGCCTGGAAGTATGAGGTCAAAGGCATCGGCGGGTTCGTGGTCCCTGTCTATTTGTTGGACACTGACCTGCCCGAGAACGGCGAGTGGGACCGGAGGCTGACGCATTATCTCTATGGCGGCGACGCGTGGTATCGCCTTTGCCAGGAAACCGTCCTCGGCATCGGGGGGGTGCGGATGTTGCGCGCCCTGGGCTGCAACAGCCTCATCCGGTTCCACATGAACGAAGGCCACGCCAGCCTGCTGACGATCGAACTCCTCTATGAGCAGGCCCGGAAAGCCAACCGCAAGACCATTGAGGCCGGGGATCTTGACGCCGTGCGGCAGCAGTGCATCTTCACCACGCACACCCCGGTGCCCGCCGGGCACGATCAATTCCCGGTCGAGATGGTCCAACGGCTGATGGCCCAGCCGGACATCCGCCTCGACTTGTCCAATGTGCTGGTCGCCAGCTTCGCCAACCACGTCGTGCGGCGCGGCGACGGCAATGCCGGGGGTGACGCTCCTATTCGCGGCGCGGACATGCTCAACATGACCTATCTGGCGCTGCACCTGAGCCACTACGTGAACGGCGTGGCCAAGAAACATGCGGAGGTGTCGCGCCACATGTTCGCCGAATACCGGGTGGAGGCCATCACCAACGGCGTCCACGCCGCGACCTGGACCAGCCCCGCGTTTCAGACCCTGTTTGACCGCCATATCCCCGGCTGGCGCGAGGACAACTTCAGCCTGCGTTACGCCCTGGGGATTCCGTCGCCCGAAGTGTGGCAAGCCCACTGCGCGGCCAAGCGCGAATTGGTCCAGCACGTCAACCGCGAGACCAACGCCGGACTGGATGTGGACGTCCTGACGCTCGGGTTCGCGCGGCGGGCGGCGACCTATAAACGCGCCGACCTGCTGTTCCGCGACCCGGATCGGCTGCGCGGGCTTGCCGCCAAAGCCGGGCGGCTGCAAGTCATCTACGCCGGCAAGGCCCACCCGCAAGACCAGGAAGGCAAGCAACTGATTCAGCGCATATTCCAGGCGCGAGATGCGCTCAAGAACGATATGCGTATCTGCTATCTCTCCAACTACGACATGGATCTGGCCCGGCGGCTCGTGGCGGGCGTGGACGTGTGGCTCAACACACCCGAGCCGCCGATGGAAGCCTCCGGCACCAGCGGCATGAAGGCCGCCCTCAACGGCGTGCCCAGCCTCAGCGTTCTCGACGGCTGGTGGATCGAAGGCTGCATCGAGGGCGTGACCGGCTGGGCGCTGGGCGACCGCTGCGATGTTACTACCAATCCCCGTGACCGCGCTGCCTGCGACGCCGCGTCACTGTATGACAAGCTGGAGAACGTTGTGGTGCCCCTCTTCTACCGGGACCGGGAGCGGTTCCTGGACGTCATGCGACATGCCATCGCCCTGAATGGCTCCTTCTTTAACACCCAGCGCATGGTGCTGCAATACGTTCTGAACGCCTATTTTGAATGAAAGCCCAAAGCTTGTTTGCCCTATGCTTTGGGCTCCTGTTGCCGGGCGTCCGCTCGGCAGCCGCCACCGAACAAGGACCAGAGGCTTCCTCGTCACTCCGTGTGGTCAGCCGGAGCCTTGCGGCCAATGCGCCGGGCTGCCACAACGCTGTTTACCTGCAGCAGACTGGCGCCTGCCTGCGCTCCGGCGACAACATTTCCCTCAACAACGGGCACACCTGGACGACCGTGCCCATGCAGCCGGATTTCGTCTCCGGCCTGCCCCACGGCTACCGGCGCACGCCGGTCACCTCGGTGCTGGATCCGTTCACCGGACGGCTGATAACGATTATCAACGCCATGGACACGCCGGGCCTGGATCCGACTGTCCACGAACCGCCAGTGGCGCTGGAGACCTTCTACTTGCGTTACCGGGTTTCAGCCGACGGCGGCAAGACCTGGGGGTTCGATGAGCCTATCGTGCAGGCGGGCGGCTTCACCGCGCAGCGCCCCTTTGAGGGCGTCTGGGTCGGCAAGAACGCCATCTACCTCGGCGACCTCGGCTGCATCCCCATCGTGACGCGGGCGGGCGGAGTGCTCCTCCCAGCACAGACCACACCGCTCGGGCCGGACGGCAAGCTGTGGAACCCCAGCGGCGGCCACACTTATACGGATGTTCTCGTGCTGATCGGAACCTGGACCAACGGCAACCGCCTTTCGTGGCGTGCCTCCCAACGGGTGGTCGGCGACCCGAAACGCACTACCCGCGGCCTCTTCGAGCCGACGCTCGCCGAATTCCGCGATGGCCGCATCCTCATGGTCATGCGCGGCAGCAACGGAGGCAAAGCTGATCCCCGGTGCGAACTGCCTGGTTACAAGTGGTTCGCCATCTCGCGGGACGGCGGCGAGACCTGGTCCACGCCCGCGCCGTGGACCTTCGAGGATGGGCAGGCGTTCTTCTCCCCCTCTTCGATGTCCGCGCTGTTCCGGCATTCGAGCGGGCGCTGTTTCTGGGCAGGCAACCTGTCCCCGCAAAACTGCCGGGGCAACCTGCCGCGCTGGCCGCTCGTGGTCGGCGAGGTGGACCCGCGCAGCCTCAAGCTGGTCCATTCCAGCGTGCTGACCGTTGATACCCAGCGGCCCGAGGACAAGAATCACGGCCGGCTCGACCTGTCCCACCTCACGCTTCTCGAAGACCGGGAGAACAAACAGATCATCCTCGCTTATCCCCGGTCCTACAACGCTTACAAATCCAACGAATGGGCCACTGTTCGCCTGGCGTTGAAATAGGCAAATTCACCATCCACGCCCATTGCGGGCGTCCCTCCGTCTCACGCCAAGCTTGCCCGCGAGCGGGAACGCGATTACATATCCCCGCGTGTCAACCAATACCTTAACCGAGATCAGAAACGTTCGCCTGGGCAAAGCCGCCGCCCTGCGCACCCTCGGGCTTGACCCTTACCCTTCGCGCAGCCGCCGCACCCATTATGCCCAGGCTATTCTGGACGACTTCCCCGGTCACGACGGCAAGCCGGTGACCGTCGCGGGCCGCCTGATGTCTTGGCGCAAGCAAGGCGCGCTGGCCTTCGGGCACGTCCAGGACCAGTCCGGCCGCATTCAATTATTCCTGCGCCGCCAGCTCGTCCAGGCCACCGGCGCGGCGGACGGGACGCTCGGCTATGCCGATTTGAACCTGCTCGATATGGGTGACGTGGTCGAGGCCACCGGCAAAGTGGTGAAGACCGAGCGCGGCGAGGTCTCCGTGTTGGTGGAAAGGCTGCGGCTGCTGACCAAGTCCATCCGGCCCCTGCCCGACCAGTGGTCCGGGCTGAAGGACCGCGAACTGGTGCTGCGCAAGCGTTACCTGGACCTGATCCTGGACCGGCAGCCGCACGACCGGTTTGCCGCCATTACCCGCATGGTGGCGGCCATCCGCTCCTTTCTGAACGGGCGCGGGTTCCTCGAGTTCAACACGCCGATCATCCAGCCCCAGTACGGCGGCGGCACGGCCAAACCGTTCAAGACCCACGTCAATGCGCTGGGCTGCGACATGTACCTGGCCATCTCCCACGAGCTTTACCTCAAGCGCCTGATCGTCGCCGGGTTCGACAAGGTCTATACCATCGGCCGCTATTTCCGGAACGAGGGCATTGACCGCAGCCACCACCCCGAGTTCTCCATGGTCGAGAGCATGACCGCCTACGAGAACTACGAATACAACATGAACCTCATTGAGGACATGTTCCGGCACGTCGCCAGCACCGCATTCGGCCGCACCCAATTCAACGTCCGCGGCCATGTCATTGACTTCAGCCGGCCCTGGCGCCGGGTGAGCATGGCAGACGCCGTCAAAGAAAAGACCGGCGTGGACTTCCGCGAACTCAAGACGACGGAAGAGGCCAACGCCCGGCTCGCCGCCCTGGGGATTAACGAAGCCCAGCCCAGCGTCGGCGAGGCGCTCGTGAAGGCCTTCGAGGGCGTGGAACCGGACCTCATTCAGCCCACGCTCGTGTACGGGCATCCGGTCGAGATTTCACCCCTGGCCAAGCCGATGGCCGAGGACCCCCGCTTCGTCGAGCGCTTCGAGATCTTCATCGCCGGCATGGAATGCGGCGACAACTGGTCCGAGCAGAACGATCCGGCTCATCTGCTGGAGACCTGGAAGAAGGCCTACCGGGCCGAGGAGCGCGACAGCGGCAAGTTCCACACGCTGGACTTCGATTTCATCGAAGCCCTCGAATACGGCATGCCCCCGACCACCGGCATCGGTCCCGGCATCGAGCGCATGGCGATGATCTTCACCGAACAAGAGATCATTGACGACGTGATTTTCTTCCCGCTCATGCGCCCCTCCGTGTCGCCGGTGAACGCCTCGATCTACGGCGTCGCCGAACCCGCGCTGGCCCCCGTCGAGGACCTCACCCTGTCGGTGGAAGACTTCGAGGCGCTCTGCCGCGACGGCGTCTTGAAACCCCATGCCCGCCATCTCATCATCAAGCGGCACGTGCGTTTGTGGAGTTTTGCCCCGGCTAAGTCCCGCGGCTCCGGCCACGTCGAGATCGAGGGCTTCCTCCCCAACAGCGTGCTGCGGGTGGCGGGCTACAAGGTCAAGACCGAGGAGGCGTTGTCCGACGAGGAAGCGAAGCAGCAGGTGCTGGGTCTCATGGAGCTGTCCCTGGTCAGGTTCCTGCACGAAACCTTCCCAGCTTGCCAGGCCACCGTGTCACCGGCGACCGTGCTGCACAACGCGTGAGCCGTGTCAGTCCGGTCTCAGCTCGATTTGAGGATGCGGGCACCGGCGGCGGGGCGGGAGGAAAAGATGCTGGTTTGCCTGCCAGTTTTCTTCTCGTAGGCCTCGTCCAGCTTGCGGGTGATCCGCTGGACCGCGTCGGTCTTGACCAGGCTGACGGCACAACCGCCAAAACCCCCGCCCGTCATCCGGCAGCCGATGAGGTCTCCCGCCGCGCCCATCGCCTGGGCGATTTCCACCACCGTGTCCAGCTCGGGGCAGCTCACTTCGTAATCGTCGCGCAAGGACGCGTGGCTGGCATACATCAACTGGCCGACCGCCGGCCAATCGGAGGCTTGAATCGCCCGCGCCATCCGGAGAGTGCGTTCGTTCTCGGTAATGACATGGCGGGCGCGCCGGAACACCACCGGTTCCATTTGCTTCTGTGCCGCGTCGAGCGCTTCGGGCGTCGCGTCCCGCAACGCGGCCACCTGGAGGGCGCGCGCCGCCGCCTCGCATTGAGACCGCCGTTTGGCGTATTCGCCTTCCGCCAGTTTGTGCCGGATATTCGTGTTGATGATCAGGACCGTCACGTCGGGGTTGGACATCGCCACCGCGGTGGTGGTGCGCGAGCGGCAGTCCAGGAGCAACGCGTGATTCTCCCGGGCCAGAATCGAGGTGAACTGGTCCATGATCCCGCACGGCACGCCGGCGAAGTCATGTTCGGCCCGCTGGCACAGCAGGGCCTTTTCAATCGGGTCCAGCGCCTCGCCGGTCATCGCCTCGAGCAACGTCGCCGTGGCCACCTCCAGCGCGGCGCTGCTGGCCAATCCCCCGCCGTAGGGCAGGCTGGACTCGATCACCGCGTCGAAGCCGGGCACCTTCTTGCCGCGCTTTTGGAAACCGGCAATGACGCCCCGGACGTAATTGGACCAACCAGGCTCCCCGCGCCCGACCTTGGGGCGCACGCCGAAGGTCGCGGTTTCCCCCGTGGTCACGCTGTGCAAGGTGACCTCACGGCGGGTGTTGGAGTCCGCCGCGATGACGATGTGGCGTTCGATCGCCATGGGCAGGACGAAGCCGTCGTTGTAATCGGTGTGCTCGCCGATCAGGTTCACCCGGCCGGGCGCTGCTGCCGCCCAGCGCGGCGCATGGCCGAAACACCGGGTGAATAATTCGCTGGTCCGCCCCAACATCAGGTCCAAAGACATAATCGCTTGTGTAACAGACTAGAACCGGAGGGCGGGGAAGGCCAGTTCTTATGTGCGCGGGCGGTCGGATGGGCTGCAACCGAGCAGGGCGCGCTGTCCTCAGCGCGCCGTGGGCTGCCCTAAACCACCGAGCGGCGTGCTGAGGACAGACGCGCCCTGCCCTTCGATCTCACAAGGCGGTTCCGATTACACCAAGAAGTTGTTTTCCTCTGGACTCTCTCCTGCTAGGCTGCGAGCCAACGATGATCACGACCACCGGCACGCCCCCGTCCGCCACGCGGACCACCGCCAGTTTCAACGCAACCTACGTCTGGATGATTTCAGCCGTCGCCGCGATGGGCGGGCTGCTCTTCGGATACGACTGGATCGTGATCAGCGGCACCGACCTGTTTTACGAGGCGCATTTTCATCTGACCTCCTCCTTGCAGGTCGGCTGGGCCAAAAGCAGCGCGCTGCTGGGCTGCCTCATCGGCGCGCTGGTGTCGGGCGCGCTCAGCGACCGCTTTGGCCGCAAACGGCTGCTCGCCTTGTCCGCGCTGCTGTTCGCCGTGTCTTCCGTGGCGACTGGGCTGGCGGGGTCCTTCGTCGTGTTTGTCCTCTGGCGGATCGTCGGCGGCGCCGCCATCGGCCTGGCCTCGAACCTTTCCCCCATGTATATCGCCGAGGTCGCCCCCGCCCAAACGCGCGGCCGCCTGGTCTCCTTGAACCAGCTCACCATCGTCATTGGCATCCTGCTGGCCCAGTTCGTCAACTGGCGCATCGGCAGCCTCCATCCCCTGCCCGAACAGCCCACCCCCGACCAGATCGCCGCCTCCTGGAGCGGGCAGATGGGCTGGCGCTGGATGTTCGGCGTCACCGCCGCGCCCTCCCTGCTGTTTCTGATCGGCATGTTCCTTGTGCCGGAAAGCCCGCGGTGGCTGGCCAAGAATGGCAAACCGGAGCAAGCCCGCGGCATCCTGGCGAAGATCGGCGGCGGCGACTACGCCAACGCCGCGCTGGCCGAGATCGAAGCAACGCTGGTCAGCGAAACCCGGAAGGTCAATTTCCGCGACCTGCTCGAGCCGAAGCTGAAGCGCATGTTGTTCCTCGGCATCGCCCTGGCCGTCCTGCAACAGTGGTGCGGCATCAACGTGATCTTTTACTATGCCAAAGACGTGTTTAAGGATTCAGGCTTCAAGGTGGCGGACATCCTGATCAGCATCGTCTTCATCGGCAGCGTCAACCTCCTCGCCACGCTGGTTGCCCTCAAGACCGTGGACCGCTGGGGGCGCCGGCCGCTGATGCTCTTCGGCTACGCCGCGCTCACCGTGCTCTTTGTGGTCCTGGGCCTCTGCTTCGCCCTCAACACCCACGGCATTCACATGCTGGCGCTCGTCCTGGCCGCCATCGCCTGCTACGCCATGTCGCTGGCCCCGATCACTTGGGTCCTGATCGCCGAAATCTTCCCCAACCGCATCCGTGGCGCCGCCATGTCCGTCGCCGTCACCTCCCTTTGGATCGCCTGTTTCGTGCTCACCGAGACCTTCCCCGTGCTCCGTGAGAAACTCGGCGCGGCCATCACCTTCTGGATTTACGCCGGCATCTGCGCCCTCGGCTTCCTGCTCTTCAAACTCAGACTGCCCGAGACCAAAGGCAAGACCCTCGAACAGATAGAGAAAGAGTTGGTGGACTAACCCCTTTTAACCTTTTAGCCTATTTAACCCCTTTAACCATTATGACCTCCCGCGAACGCATCCTGACGGCCTGCGCCCACCGGCAGCCGGACAAACTCCCGGTCGATTTCGGCGGCGGCTTCCAGACCGGCATCCACGTCAGCATGGTCTATAAACTCCGCCAGGCGCTCGGGCTGGACCGGCCCGGCGCCCCCGTCAAGGTCGTCGAGATTTATCAGATGCTCGGCGAGATCGCCCCCGACCTGCAGGGCGCCCTCGGCGTCGATGTGGTCAGCCTGCACGGCACCGGAACCATGTTCGGCTTCCCGCAAAACGAGTTCAAAGAATGGCGGCTCGCCGACGGCACACCGGTGTTGGTGCCGAAGGACTTCAACACCCGACACGAGCCTAACGGCGACCTCCTCCAATGGCCCGCCAACGACCGTTCCGTGCCCCCCAGCGGCCGCATGCCGGCGGGAGGGCATTTCTTCGATGCCATCATTCGGCAACCGCCGCTCGACGAGGCGAAGCTCGACCCCGCCGACAATACCGAGGAATTCCAGCCCGTCCCCGACGATGAGCTCGAGCACTATCGCCGCCTCGCCGAGCGCCTCGCCACGACTACCGACAAAGCCTTGTTCTGCACCTTCGGCGGGCTGACCTTCGGCGACATCGCCCTGGTGCCCGCCACGTTTCTCAAGCGCCCCAAGGGCATCCGGGACATCGAGGAATGGTATGTCAGCACCGCCTCGCGCCCGGACTACCTCAAGGCCGTATTCGAACGGCAGGCCGAGGTAGCTATCGACAACCTCCAGCGGCTCCACGCGGCCATCGGCGACCACGCCGCCATCATCCAGACCAACGGCACTGATTTCGGCACCCAGCTCGGTCCGTTTCTGAGCGAGGCGAAGTATCGCGACCTCTTCCTCCCCTATCAGAAGGCGGTCAACGGCTGGATTCACCAGCACACCAACTGGAAGACCTTCATGCACTGCTGCGGTGGCATTGCGCCGCTGCTGCGCGCCGTGGTCGAGGCCGAGTTCGACATCCTCAACCCCGTCCAATGTTCTGCCAAAGGCATGGACGCTCTCGCGCTCAAGCGCCGTTACGGCGACCAACTGGTCTTCTGGGGCGGCGGCGTGGACACCCAGAAGACGCTGCCCTTCGGCACACCACAGGAAGTGCGCGACCAGGTCCGCGAGCGGATCGAGGTCTTCGGCCCCGGCGGCGGCTTCGTCTTCTGCACCATCCACAACATCCAGGCCAACACGCCCATCGAGAACGTGCTGGCCATGTTCGAAGTGGTTAACCAATACCGCTAATGCAACCATCGTTCATAGGTCTCATCCGTCCTATGCGCCCTATTATGACCCCGCCGAATAAACTCAACCTGCTCCCCGCTCTCCTCCTCACCGCCACTCTCGTCTCCACCGCGCTCGCAGCCGCGGAGGAATCTATTTCTCTGGCCGGCCAGTGGCGGTTCCAGTTGGACCGCGCGGGTGCAGGTGTTCAGGAGCGCTGGTTCGAGCGGTCGCTGCCGGACAGGATCAAGCTGCCCGGCTCCTTGCCCGCTCAGGGTATCGGCGATGACGTATCGGTCGAAACCAAATGGACAGGTGACATCGTGGACAAGTCCTGGTTCACCCGGCCGGAATACGCCGAGTATCGGAAGCCGGGCAATGTCAAAGTGCCGTTCTGGCTTCAGCCCGAAAAGTATTATACCGGCGCGGCCTGGTATCAGCGGGATCTGGAGATTCCTCCGGATTGGCAGGGTAAACGAGTCATGCTGACGCTGGAGCGACCGCATTGGGAAACCTGGGTTTGGGTGGACGGCAAGGCACTCGGTTCCAACAACAGCCTCTCCACACCGCATGAATACGATCTGGGCACGGCGCTGGCGCCGGGCAAACACCGGCTCACTATCCGGGTGGACAACAGCGTGGTGGTGGATATCGGCGTAAACTCCCATTGCGTCACCGACCACACGCAGGGGAATTGGAATGGCCTGATTGGCCGCATCGAACTCTGTGCCACCAGCCCCGTCTGGATTGAGAATGCCCAAGTGTATCCGAACGTGGCCAGGAAGTCCGCTCGGGTGAAGGTGCAAATCGGCAATGCCAGCGGCAAACCCGGCCACGGCACCCTCACCATTGGCCGGCAGAGCCAGGCGGTGGACTGGGACGAAAAGGGCGGTGCCGCGGAGGTGGAGGTCGCGCTGGGCAAAGAGGCAAAGACCTGGGACGAGTTCTCTCCCGCCCTCCAGAGGCTCTCCCTCCGGCTCACGGGCGCGCCAGCCGACGACCAGCGCACAGTAACGTTTGGCCTTCGCGAGATCGGGGTGGAGGGCAAACAGTTTGTGCTCGATGGCCGCAAGGTCTTCTTCCGTGGCACGCTCGAATGCTGCATCTTCCCGCTCACCGGCCATCCGCCCACCGACGTGGAATCCTGGAAGCGCATCATCCGCATCGCCAAAGCCCATGGGCTGAATCTTCTCCGATTTCATTCCTACTGCCCGCCGGAAGCGGCATTCGTCGCGGCGGATGAACTCGGCTTCTACTACCAGGTCGAAACTTGCTGGGCCAATCAGTCCACAACCATCGGTGACGGCAAGCCGGTGGACCAATGGGTTTACGATGAGACCGACCGCATCCTCAAAGCTTACGGCAACCACCCATCCTTCCTCCTGATGCCCTACGGCAACGAGCCCGGCGGCAGAAAGGCCGTCGCTTACCTCGCCAAATGGGTGGACCATTTCAAAGCGCAGGACCCGCGCCGCCTTTGGACCAGCGGCTCCGGCTGGCCGCGAATCCCGGAGAATCAATTCCACGTCACACCTGACCCGCGCATCCAGCTATGGGGCGACGGACTCAAATCCCGCATCAATGCCCGCCCACCGGAGACGCGCACCGATTACCGCGACTTCATTCAAGGGCAGACGGTGCCCGTTATCAGCCACGAGATCGGGCAGTGGTGCGCCTATCCGAACTTCGATGAAATCCCAAAGTATAAAGGCTATCTCAAGCCGAAGAACTTCGAGATTTTCCGCGACACCCTGCGAACGCACCGGATGGGCGACCTCGCGCACCAGTTCCTGCTCGCGTCCGGCAAGCTGCAGACGCTCTGCTACAAGGAAGAAATCGAATCTGCGCTGCGCACGCCGGGCATGGGCGGTTTCGAGTTGCTCGACCTGCACGACTTCCCCGGCCAGGGCACCGCGCTGGTCGGCGTGCTCGACCCCTTTTGGGAGGACAAGGGCTACGTCACTGCGGAAGAATACCGCCGCTTCTGCAATGCCACCGTGCCCCTGGCGCGCCTGAGCAAGCGCGTGTTCACCACCGATGAAACACTCGACGCGGACATCGAAGTCGCACACTTCGGCCCGGCACCGCTGGAAAATGCGGTGGCGACCTGGCGACTGGTCGGCGACGACGGCAAAGCCGTTGCCGGCGGCAAACTGCCCCCAGGCCACATCCCGATTGACAACGGCACTGCGCTGGGCAGCGTGCGTATTGATCTCAAAGACGCGCCGTCGCCCGCACGCTACAGGCTCGTGGTCACCCTGGCACAGGCATCCGGCTCGTCTCGGGCTGTCTCCGGCGGCAGGCGAGAAGCCCGCCCTGCTTTTGAGAACGACTGGGACGTGTGGGTCTATCCGCCCAAAGTGGACACGCGGCCGCCCCCGGAGGTGGTGGTGGCCCAGGACCTGAATGACCAGGCGCTGGCGGCGCTCAACGCCGGAGGCAAGCTGCTGCTGCTGGTCCCGCCGAACCGGGTCAAAGGCGACAGGTGCGGCAAAGTCAAGCTCGGCTTCTCGAGCATCTTTTGGAACACCGCCTGGACCCGTGGTCAACCACCCACGACCCTCGGCATCTTGTGTGATCCCAAACATCCGGCCCTGGCGAAGTTCCCGACGGATTTTCACAGCAACTGGCAATGGTGGTATCTCCTCAGCCAGGCCGGGGCCATGATCCTCGACGACCTGCCAAAGGACCTGCGCCCCATTGTGCAGGTGATTGACGATTGGAACACCAACCGCAAACTCGGGCTGGTCTGGGAATGCCGCGTCGGCAACGGCAAACTCCTCGTCTGCTCCGCCGATCTGGCTAAGGACCTGGACCAACGCCTCGCCGCCCGCCAATTGCGCGCGAGCCTCCTCAGTTACATGGCTGGCCAGCGCTTCAACCCTAAAGTCGCCGTCAGTCAGGCCGACCTCGCCCGGCTGCTCGACCTGGCCCAGCCCTCAAAGTGAAATCTATTGCAGCACCGAGCCAAACGCCTGGGCCGCGCCCGCCGCTAAAGTAAAGTGGCCCAACACCGGCCAGCTTCCGACCGTGGCCTTCAAGCATCCGGTCAAAGCCCGCTACCTGAAAGTCGTAGCCCGGTCCGAGGTGAACCGCAACCCTTTCGCCAGCATCGCCGAGCTCGATGTCCTGACCGACGAGAAATAGTCGAGCCTGGACGCCTGTCTCCGCGCCTGACATGCGTCCTGGTTCGCTTCAAATCGAGGCGAAATAACGGCCCAACTCAACATTTGTTGCTCATGCCGAGCCAAAGCGACGGTGAATAAGTTTCTTGAAAAGCGCGAAGAAAAACCTCGACGCCACGGGCCACAAGGCCAAAATCGCTCTCGAATGGTGGAACGGTTACAAAGTATGTGAAGACCAAACAAAAATAACTTGCGGCTCCTGCCGCTGTCCAAGTCGAAACGCGAAATCTCTCTGGACCCAAAGCGGCGCTGGAGCACGCCCAAATCGGGCGTGCTGAAAGCGTTTCTTTGGGGGCATTCGCGTGCCTGACTTGGAGCGTGAGTAATCACGCCCCTGCAGCTTTTAGGCGGAGATGTCGCTGGAAACCAAGAAATAGAAAGCACGAAAACCAATGAAAATCACCAAGCAAGAAATCTACGGAGCCGCCATACTGGCGATGCTCACAACGGGGTCGACGCCGTCCTTCGGCCAAACGAACCCGAACTTCAACCAAATCGCTCCGAACATTGAAGGCGCGATCCGCCTGAGTTGGGACAGCGCGCCGGGTGAAGTCTATCAAATCCAGTGCGCCGACTCGCTCATTGACATCAACACCGGTGCCATTACCTGGCAGGTGTTGTACGACGACTATCCTTCCCAGGGCACAAACACCTTCTGGCTGGATACTGGCAACTACTTCACGACACCTCCGATCCTGCATCCGGCGATAGCGCCGATGCGCTTCTACCGGATTGTGGACCGTGGTCCCGATACCACCTCCACCGAGCCGACGGTTATGATCGTTTCCCCTACCAACGGCCTGACCGTGTCCGGCGAACTGACCATCAATGTTGAAGCGAGCACGGACCAGGCTGGCCCATTGGTTACCCTGCTATACGTGGATGGCCAAGAAATGTGGCCGCTACCGGACACCTCAACCAACTGGACGGATGCTTCCGGCGTGACGAACTACCTAATTGACACCTACACCATCAACACCTGTGAATGGCCGAACGGCCCCCACACCCTCTTCGCCACGGCCGCGGCCACATCCGCCTGGACCGGGCCGGCAAGTGTCCCTCCGGTGCTGTATGGCCATGGGGTCTCGCTGTTCGTGACCGCCACATTCAACAACTTGGTCACCCGCATTTCGTTCTCCGAGCCGTTCTTCGACCCGGCCCTCGGCCAGACGCAACAAGTCAGCGCGGTGTTCGCCGCCAACGTGAACTGGACCTTGGTCGTCAGGGACGTTAACAGCAACGCCGTCCGGACTGCTACCGGCACCGGCGCCTCCATGTTGTTCCCCTGGGACGGCAACGGCGACGGTGGAACAAACCTCGATCCCGGGGTCTATTACTACTACATCTCAGCCCAAACTAATGGCCAGGCCCTCCAAAGCTCCGGCAGCGACAGTGGCAGCGGCAGTCCGGCGTTGCCTTCATTCTCATCCGCGATCTCCGGCTCGGGAACCGGCCCCACCGAACTGCTGGCGGTGCCAGCCGACGGCTCGGGATCGGTTGTGCCGCTGATTCTTTACCCTCCCGGCACTGACACAAATGGGTTCATCATCTTCGAGGGCTCCATGGCTGACATTCTCCCCCGCTCGGCGACCGGTATCCAGGCGGGTTCCTTCATTCCAATGGACGGCGGCACCGGAGGCGCTTCCCCGGACTACAGCGGCGCCTCCTCACAGGCCGCTCCTCCTGCGCCGCAGCGCCCACCTACCGCGCCCAAGGACGGAACGGTCGGGACCTTCGGACTAGCCTGGCAGACCTACACGACCAACGGAACCAACGGCTTCACTCCCCCACTGCCGCTGGCTACAACCCCGCCGCTCTACACTTACGTTCAGATGGAGGGCCACGGAACAGCCAACCCGCCGACTTTTGACCAAATGCCTGGGGTCGCCCTCGAAGTCAACGGTTTTGGCGGCGCGTTGCTTAATGCAGGCTGGTCCGCAGGCCCCATCAAAAGCGATGATGGCCTCAACATCGGCGACCTGCGAGGCGGTGGCACACCTTTTAACCAACCCGACATCGTCCTCTTGGCCCTTCACTGCGAATATGGCACCTCTTTCGACTACCTGGCTGGCCCACACCCCGTGAAACAGATGTACTTCCCGATCACGGCGGGCACCGGTGCGCAGTACCTGAGAATGTCCGAAATGCAGTTCGGCGGCGACGGCACTAATGGTCTCAAGTGGATCGCCATAGATGCCTGCAACAGCCTTTACCACGTCAACTGGGCCAACATGCAGAGCCAGCAAGTCTATCCCTACACCAGCGGCCTGCACTTGATGTTGGGAGCGGACACCATCAACGCCACCCACCCGCACCTCGGCGTTTGCTGGGCCAAATTCATGCTGGGCAATCCAAAATCGGTCCCACCCAAGCCCCCCGAGGCCATTCGCCTCGCGTGGTATGACGGGGCGACTTACGCCTTCACCAACTGGCCCGCGCCCATTGGCGCCACAATCACCTTCGCCGTGGCGGGCGACCCTGCTTGCCTCAATGACATGCTTCAAACAAAAACCAACACCGTCCTGAGCGGAGGCTCCTGGTTTTACGACACGAGACAGGTCTATCCGCCGCAGTGAAGCGATGAGAGCGGCCCTCCTCCTGTTAGCCTGCGCGGCGGGTTTCTTACAAGACCCGCCGCGCGCAGGCGCAGCACCGGCGTCCCCGCAGCCCCGCCTGGACGTCCGCTGGGAAGCCCTCACCAATCCCTGGCCGGCGGTGGTTTGGGTGTACCGGGTTCTGCCCAACGTCTTTCCAACGGCGGTGATCTCAAACGTCGTGGCCATTACGGGGTACAGTATGAACGATGAGACCCTCTACGGAACAAACGGGATGGTCTTTATCAAGAAGGGCCGGGCGGGGAACCTGTGGATTTCGTTCGCCGAGGGCGGCATCCATTACGACAACGAAACTGCGGTCCCGTTTGGCATCACCAATCTGGCCACTGCGGTTCCAGAGGAAAATCAATTGTACCAGCTCACCAGCAACTTCATTGCCCAGCTCGGCATCGGCTTCGATGAACTGGTCAAGAAGACCAACAGCACTGAGCCGTACATCCATTACCTGCAAGACCAAGTCATCTTCTTTTCCACGAACTCCACCATTACCAACATCTGGTCCCGGGAAGCCCACTTCCACCGCGTGCTCGACGGCATGGAATTCATCGGCTTTGATCGCGGCGGCGACGGGGCAATTGAATTCGGCGACCACGCCACCATCCTGAGATTCAACCTCTCGTGGTGGAACGCGATGCGTGACAAGGCTTACCCGTCCGTCAGCCCTGCCACCATCATGCAGTGGATTCGCCAAGGCAAGGTCCGTCCAGAAAACATCCCCGGCCTAGACACGCCGCGCATCCGGGACTGGTCGGGCGTGAAAAGCGTGACGGTTACACGCGCCAAGCTGGTTTGCGTGGGCGAGCCGGGGGTCCCGACGCTCCGCCCCTTCGCGTGGCTCCAGGCGACCGTTGACACCGGCACCACCAATTTTCTGGTGGGGATAAACTGCCCAGCCTTTGAGGAGCAGGCACACACGGAAGGCATGAAATGAATGGCAGCTCGGCTGCTGAGTCGCAGCGACTTCCTGTTGCATCCGCTTTGACGCTGGTCGGGACATTGTGCCTCGGGACGCCCGCTAACGGACTTGCCCCCACCGGGCCTTAGATGTCCTTGGACCGCCACTAGCTAAACCGCACCCTCTTCCGCAGTCCTTCCCCGGGGGAAGCGTTTTCCCGCAAGGGTATGAGTTTTGTCAACGGGGCGCCCTGAAACACTCAGGACGTTCTTCGCGCGACCGCAGCTTTTTCCCCGTCCCGGAGAACGGCATTTCCACGCCATAAAGTAAACCCGGCTAATATCGGACACCTTTCTCGCCTCCCCCGACTCGCTGAGGTCTTGGCAGCAGGGCGGTAGCAGGGGGGCAGCAGGGCATAAAGGTGGTGGTCCATTGGCGGTGATTGAGAGAAATATATCTATCCTATTGTTAATCAATGGCTTATGCAAGTAACTGTGGCAGACAGGGTGTAAATAGGTGGAAAAACGGGGGTCAACGGGCGAATGTGGGGAGGGTAATACCACTTCCAGCTCGACGATGCACTATTTCCTGTAAGGCAAGCAGGTACAGTAGCTTGCGCCATATTTGGACAGACCTTGGGGGCTACCGCTGGCACGAAGACTACGGCGGGCGGCGGTATGAAAGGTATTGGGAACATCATGGGAGCGGCATTAGGCCGCAGACAGACTTCTCAAGGCAAAACCTTTCTTTTTTGCCGCTCGCACGAAGGGGCGCAAGGGGGTTTTCGGCCCTTGCGCCCATAGTCGTGTCGGGTTCGACGCAACCGGCAACGGTTCTGAGGCCCGTTCACCGGAGCCGTGGTCTGAGTATTCCACGAGGCTGGGAGGGGTACTTATACTATTTCCATCACACTGTCAAGTAGAGAGTTAGACCCCTTGGCTTCCTCGACTGAGGGCGAAGCCGCCAGCAGGACTCAGTGAATAATAGCAGTCCTTAATTGAAAACGCACTATTCCTGAAACGGAGGCACCCCGGCCCTCTTGTATCTGCCCCTCGTATGGGGGGGAGCGCAGGGGTGAGGGGGCGCATCCTCGGAATAGCGCATTTTCGAGCTGGAAGTGGTATAAGCGGCCCCTCTTTACCCCACTGTCCACTAACAGGACACTTGGACACTACCATTTTGCATTATAGCCGTTAATACCATCAAACCGCATGAGTTTCAGCTCTGCTCCCTCACGCACCACGCACCATGCAACAGGTCTCACTTCTCCATCCCGTACACCAGCACCTTGAACGTCCCCGGAACCATGTTCGGACGCCCCTTCTTCCCCCCCGATGGCTGTTCGGACGCCGCCCCAAACTTCGCGCTCGGCAGGTAAATCTTGTGCGTCTTGGGGTCCAGCGCCATCGTCCGCGCGCGTGGTTCGGTCTTGAGCGTCTGCACCACCGTCAGCTTCTCCGGCGAGTCCTCATGCGCAATCGTCACCGTTCCATCGCCGCACGAGCAGAACGCGAGCTGTGTGCCGCTGTCAAACTTGGTCGCATCCACCCCCTGCCCGATGGGCACGCTCGCCACCACCTTGCCGTCCGTGCTGTCCATCATCACCATCAGCTTGTTGCCGCACCCCAAAAACAGCCGGTGATGTTGCCCGTCAATCGCCATGCCCGAGGGTTTCTCACCCGGCGCAGTTGGCCATGTGCTCACCACCTTGTGTTCCTTGGTGTCGATCACCGCGACTTCGCTCTTGTCTTCGAGATTGTCATACACCCGCCTCACCCTCGGGTGCGCCGCGCCAAACTCCGGCTTCCCGGGCAGCGGGATGGTGGCCACCACCTTGCCCGTCTTCGCCTCGAACACTGTCGCCGTCCGCCCCCGCCCGTTGAACGTATAAACCTCCTCGCGCCCCCCCTCGTATAAAATCCCGTCCGGGTTCTCACCCGTGTCCACTTTCATGCTCGTCTTGAACGTCTTGAGGTCGAAGATGCTCGCCTTGTTCTCCCGGCCGTTGCTGGTGAACCCCAGCCCCAGCTTCGGCGCGACCGCAATCCCATGCACCCCCGGCGTATCCGCGATCTCCCCCGCCACCGCGTCCTTGTCGATGTCAATCACCACCACCTTCGTCCCGTGGCTTACGTACAGCCGCCGTGCGGCCTCGTCCACCGACAGATAATCCCATCCCCCTTCGCCGCCGACCGGGATTTCCTTGAGGAGCTTATACGGACCTTCTGCGCAGGAATTCGGAACCGCCACTGCGCTGAGCAGGCCGAGTGCGGCCAGACCGAGAAACCGATTATACGTTTTCATACCTTTTAGATGAGTGCTTGGGTTGCTGACTTTGACCCCAGCATACGCCCCTCAACCTGCGCTGCCAACGTAAAAATCCGTGTAATCTGTGCCATCCGTGGCTAAATTTCAGCCCCAGCCCCACCCTGCCCCTGCCAGACGCTCTTCCGCTTTCTTCTGACTCGTCGAATTCTGAATTCTGCCTGCTGCCTTCTGCCTTCTGCCCCCCAAAAATAGTACTTGTCCTTTTGGCGTTTTTGGTAAACCTTACGCCTACTATGAAAAGGATATTCACCCTTATCGTACTGTTGGGGATTGTCATGGGCGCGGTGCTGACGGGCTGCAATTCGGGGGATACGACCTCGAAGCCCGCGGACACAAACGCAGTTCCTGCGGCGCCTTCAATGCCGAGCACCAACAAGTAAGACATTTTCCCCAAATCAGTTTCGGGAATGTCGCCTTCACGCCGGGCATCTCTGTATGCCCGGCCTTTTTTGTTTTCTTTGGCTTGGATTGTCGTGGGGCGAGCAAAACAGGACAAGTTTTGTAGTTAGCAAAACAGGAATCTCCCTGGCCGCACCATCCGTCTTTGAGGAGGGCGAGCGAAGCGATGCCCGACGAGAAGACGGATGGTGCGGCCAAGGCCGGCGGGTATTGTGTGGGTCTTTGAAAAGCATCAACAACTCCGCCATCGTCACGCCCCCTCCTTCATCCGCCATGTGCTCGACACCTTCTGGCAAGGCACACTGAGCGCCTCTGAGGCGGCGGAACAACTCGGCCTCTCCCGCAGTCGGCTCTACGGCCTGGCCACCGCCTACCTCTGCGCCCGTGCGCAAAAACAGGGAGCACACTGGACGCCCGGCGGCTCGGGCGGCGACCCACTCCGCCCCCTGGCCCCAGCCGGTCTTGGAACTCCTGCGCAAGCGACTGAGTTGCGTGCCGCCCTGCCCCTACAGCTTCGCCGCTTCCGAGGCCCTCCGGCTCCACTCCTTTAAGCTCGACCGCGCCCAAGTGCGCCGCTGGGCCATCGCCCATCAACTGGCTCACGCCGTCCCGCCCAAACGAGTTTTGGCCCCGGTGCGCCGTTGGCAGCGCACCCGCATCGGTGAACTCTGGCAACTGGACGCCTCGCCCCACCGCTGGTTCCCCACTTCCCTCATCGCCTTCCCCATGCTCAATATGCTCGATGATTGTAGCCGGCTGTTCGTCGGCTCCAAACTCTACGAACGCGAACTCCGGCTGGCCTACTTCGACTTCCTGCCCGCCGCTTTCCTGGCCCACGGTCGGCCCCTCCAACTCTATGTCGATTATCACAGCTTCTTTTTCACCCAGGATCCCGAGGCTCTGACCCAACTGGGCTGGGCACTCAAGTTCTATGACATCAGCCTGCGCTACGCCCCCACGCCCCAAGCCAAAGGCAAAGTTGAACGGGAACACCAGTACTGGCAGGGCCGGTTGCCGCCCTACTTCGCCAGCGAAAAGATTGACCAAATCCAGGAAGCCAACCACCCCATCGACGATCTGCGGAGGCATCGCAACGCCCGCGAAGTCCATCGCGAACTGCGCCAGACCCCGCAACGGGCCTGGGATCAGGCGCAGACGGAAGGGCGCTCCGTGCTGTGTCCGGTCCCGCGCTGCCCCTGGTGGGACTACGTGTGGAGCGTGCGCATAGCCCTCAAGGTCGGCCCCGATGGCCGCGTGCCCATTGGCACACAACGCCTGCGCATCGAACGACCCCCCGCCACCAAGATCGTGCTCTGCCTGCATCCCACGGGCCACCACTCCGTGCTGGCCGCCCCGCCCAACGCCAAAGAAAAACCAGCCCTCCTGTTCACCAACCGCCCAAACTGAAGCTTTGTCCTGTTTTGCTAACTACAAAACATTCCTGTTTTGAAAACTACGCGGCACGCGAGAGGAAAATCATTGCCTTTTTGCCGAACTTTCTGCAACAATTCAGCTGCCTTAGGATTTTTGCTATGCCATTCGCTGTGCAACATGAAGCCAGCGACGAAAGCGGCGCAAGCGCACCCTGTTCGCCGGCCCAAGCGCGAACTCTCCCGCCAAGAGAAAGCGTTTCCTGCTTTAGATGCTCCTCCGCATCAGGGATCTGCTGTTGTCGCGCCAACTCCATCCTCCCTTCTGTCTGCCAACCACTCGATAAGACCCTATGAAGAAACTGCTCACCATAGCTAACCTCCTCGCCGCGCTGTCGCCATCGTTCGGGCTGGGCATTGTTGACTTTGAGAACTTCTCAAACTCGCTCATTTATACAAATGCGGTCCACAACGGACCTGCGACGGGGCTGATTTCAGGCGCGGCCGGTGCTTACTATTTTGCTCTCCTTTCGGGACTTACAAACGCAACCACGATTGATGCCACGCTAGATAACGGGACTCCCTTAGCGAGTGGTGGCTGGGTGTACGAGGATCTCGGCACCAACACAGCTACTCCGGGATTAATGAACGGGAATTACACGACCGACCCGGGCGTCGGTGTCTCCCAATCCTCTGGTGATCCGGCTAATTTCGTCGTTGTCGGCTGGTCCGCGAACATCGGCACAACTTTCAGCCAGGCCAAGATTTGGTGGAACAATGGGTGCCCTACCGCGGGTCCGAGCGGTTATTTTGGGATCTCAGGCATCGCACAAGACATTATCGTTGGCGGCAACCCCTATCCGGTCCCCACCATCTTCGGGCCAACGCCTCGTTATGAGATTCAGGGATTTACGCTCAATTGGTATGCGCTTCCGCCGCAGGTCGCGACACTGCCTGCGACTGGGTCGCCCGCCACCGCAGTTACGTTGAATGGAACAGTCAGCCCTAATGGAGTCGGGGGGAGTGCGTGGTTTCAATGGGGCACAACCGCTGCGTATGGGAACACGACGCCAAGGGTGGGTATTGGCAGCGGGATGACCCCCGTACCCGTAAGCGCCACGTTAGCGGGCTTGAATCCGAGTTTGGGCTATCACTATCGCGCCGTGGGCAGCAACAGCATGGGCGTCACCTACGGAAGCGACTGCACTTTCAACTCCACACTGCAGTCCAGCCGGGGCTATGCTTTGAGTTTCGACGGCGCTACTGGCTATGTCCGAATCCCGGGCTTCTTCACCAACATTCCGAATACGGCGATCACAGTTGAGTTCTGGCAGAAGGTTAACGCAGTTGCCAATCAGTCCACCTTTTGCGAGAGCACTTTCGTGAACGGCAGCGTCCTCAATGCGCACGTGCCCTACGGTGACGGAAAGGTGTATTGGGACTTCGGTAACATCTCGACGGGTGGGCGGCTGAGTTATACGCCCCCGGTTTCAATTGTCGGCACATGGCAGCACTTCGCGCTCGTTGTCGACGGTGTCACGGGCGAGCAGGAGATTTACCGCAATGGAGTGCGCGAGGCCGCGGCCTTCGGGACGCCTCAATTGGCCCGCACGAATCTGGATTTGGTCCTGGGCGGGGCGACGGCCGGCGTCCCCTACGGCGGCTTGATTGATGAGTTTCGCATTTGGAACGTCCCGCGATACGTCAATGACATTCAAGCTAACATGTACCGGCATCTCACCGGCAGTGAGCCGGGCTTGTTTGCCTATTGGACTTTCAACGAAGGGAGCGGCGCAACCACGTATGACGCCACCGGTCGAGGTGCAAACACGGGTTTCTTGAGCAATGGCGTTACTTGGGTCGTCTCCGATATCCCGCTCTCACCGGACGTGGCTACGATGCCTGCAACGGGGATGGGGGCTACAAACGCGACTCTCAATGGTACTGTGATTCCCAACGGGCTGGCGACCACAGCGTGGTTTCAATGGGGGACTACCACCGCTTACGGCAATACGACCGCCGTCGCAAACATGGGCAGCGGCACATCCGCTACCACGAATACGGTTGTCTTAATAGGGCTTGTGCCGGGTTCAACATACCATTATTGCGCGGTGGCGGGCAGCAGCTTGGGCACGAACTACGGCGCGGATGTTGCCTTCATCCCGTCCCCGGCCTTAAGCATCGTGCGGTCCGGCACCAACGCCCTCGTCTCCTGGATAACGAATGCAAGCGGATTTTCACTCTGGTACGCGACAAATCTGCCGCCGGCGAGTTGGACGTCGAATTCCTCTCCGCCAGCCATTGTGAGCGGCCAATACACAGTGACGAATCCGATTTCCGGGGGCGCAAAGTTCTATCGGCTGAGGAAGTAGAAGGCTCGAAGGCCTGGTGCCTCGAACGGCATTGCTCGCAGCCAAAGGAGTATTATCCTCCCAGCGGTGAATCGCCTGACGCACAATCGCCGCACCATCCTGATTTGTGGGCTGCTCGCCGTCCTGGCGCTGACCGCGTTCTGGCGGGTGACTCACAACGACTTTATCAAGCTCGATGATCGCCAGTACGTCACGGAGAATCCGCATGTGCAGGGTGGGTTCACCTGGGAAAACGTGAAGTGGGCGTTCCAGGCGGGTTACGCCAGCAATTGGCATCCGGTGACCTGGCTCTCGCATACGTTGGACGTGCGCATCTTCGGGCTGAGGCCTGGCTGGCATCACCTGATCAACCTGCTTCTCCACACGGCCAATGCGATTCTCCTTTTCCTTGTGCTGAACCGAATGACCGGCGCAGTCTGCCGCAGCGCAGTTGTAGCCGCGCTCTTTGCCGTGCATCCGTTGCATGTGGAGTCGGTGGCGTGGGTGGCGGAACGCAAGGACGTGCTGAGCACATTCTTTTTCATTCTGACGCTGTCGGCCTATGCGCGGTACGCCGCAGGTAGGCGTCCGGGTTCGGAGGGAAGCGGACGCCTCGGGCGGAACGGACGCCTCGGCGAGGCGTCCCTACCTTCCCGGCTTTGGTACGTGGCCACGCTGGGACTGTTCGCGCTGGGGTTGATGAGCAAGCCGATGCTGGCGACGCTGCCGTTCGTGCTGCTGCTGCTGGACTTCTGGCCGCTCGGCAGAAGTGCGGAATGGGGAATGCGGGGTGCGGAGTCCGGTGGTTCGGCGCGAGGGCGGGGTTGGGCCGGGTTAGTGGCAGAGAAGGTGCCGTTCTTTGTGCTTGCCGCAGGTTCAAGTGTTTTGACCTTCCTGGCCCAGGCCAAAGGACACAACGTCTCTATTGGCTTGCCGCTTGGCTCGCGTATCGCCAATGCCATTGCTTCCTATCTGAAATACCTCGGCAAGACAGTTTGGCCTGCCGACCTCGCGGTCTTTTATCCCCACCCGGATATTCGTTATCCGGTTTCCCATCAGTGGGCGGGTTGGAAAATCGCCCTTGCGGCTCTGCTGCTGATCGCCATAACGGTTTGGGCGCTGTTCCGCGCCAGGCGGCAGCCTTGGTTTGCGGTGGGATGGTTCTGGTATTTGGGGACGCTGGTGCCGGTGATCGGCATCATTCAGGTGGGTGGCCAAGCCCTGGCGGACCGATACACATACATTCCGTTAATCGGGGTTTTCATTTGTCTCACTTGGGGTGCGGCGGATTCCCTGGCAAGCCTGCGTCCTGGAGGTAGGGACGTTTCGCCGAAAGGTCCGTTCTCGCCTGCGCCGGATGGCATCTCCCTCGGACGCCTCGGCGAGGCGTCCCTACTTTCTGGTGCACAGGTTTTGCTGGCGGCGGCGGGCATTCTCGCAGTCACGGGCTGCGTGCTGGCCACCCAGAGACAGGTGAAGTATTGGCGCAATAATCTGACCCTGTTCGAACATGCGCTGTCGGTCACAGCCAACAACGCGGTGGCCCATTACAACATCGGCACCGAGCTGGAAGACCAGGGCAATTATGACGCCGCAGTGGCCCATTTCCGCACGGCGCTGGAGTATGACCCCTCTTATGCCGACGCTCATTGCAGCCTGGGCTTTGCCCTGCACGCGCTGGGAAAGGTGGACGACGCCCTGGAACAGTACCAGGCGGCCATCCGGCTGAAACCCTGGCACGCGCAGGCCCGCACTAGTCTGGGCGCGATCCTTTGGATGCGCGGCCAGCGCGAGGCCGCGTTCGAGCAATACGCCGAAGCCCTGCGCCTCAAGCCGGATTTGGCCCAGGCCCATTACAACCTGGGCATCGCCCTGACCGCCCTTGGCAGGTTTCCCGAGGCCACGACCCACCTTGCTGAGGCCGTGCGGCTCAAACCCGATTACCCCGAGGCCCGCACGCGCCTATCGCAGGCGCTTTTCAAACAAGGCAATCTGGCCGAAGCCGAGGCAGCAATGCGGGAAGTGGTGCGGCTTTACCCAACTAACGCCGAGGCCCGCGTTAACCTGGGCGACCTGCTCCGGCTCCTCGGCAGGCGGGACGAAGCGCTCGGCCGATATGCCGAGGCACTGCGCCTCCAGCCGGACTACGCCGTGGCGCATTACGACATCGGCACAATCTTGCTGGAGCAAGGCAAGCCAGCAGAGGCGGCCACCCATTTCGCGGAAGCCACTCGGCAGAAACCTGACGGTGCCCTGGCGTTCGAGGGCCTGGGCCGTGCCTTGGCCCTGCAAGGCAAGTTCGCCCAGGCTGCGCCGCAGTTCCGCGAGGCGGTGCGCCTCTGCCCCACCAATGCCGAGATACAAGTCAATCTGGGCGATGCGCTCATGCTCACCGGCCAATCCAACGAGGCGGCAGCCTCTTTCGCCGCTGCTCTGCGCCTGGAACCGGACCTGGCGGAAAGGAATGTCAAACAAGGAAAGGCGCTCGCAGACCAGGGCCAGCTTGATGCCGCGCTGGGACGGTTCATGACCGCCGCGTGCCTCAAGCCGGAGGATGCGGATGCGCACGAAAATCTTGGCCTGTGTTTCGCCCGGCTGGGGAAACCCGATGAAGCAGCCGCCCATTTCGAGGAAGTCGTTCGCCTGCGCCCGAATGCTCAAGCCTATTACGAGCTGGGCCGGGTGCAGCTTACGCAGGCAAAAACAAGGGAAGCCGCGGCCAGCTACCAGGAGGCGGTGAAGCTCGGCCCGAACTGGCCGGCGGCCCTCAATAACCTGGCATGGATTTTGGCCACGGCATCTGACCCGCAACTCCGCGACGGCGCTGAAGCCATCAAGCTGGCAACACGAGCCTGCACGCTGACGGAATTCAAGGAAGCAGTGTTGGTGGGAACGTTGGCGGCAGCGTATGCCGAGTCGGGGCAGTTCCAGGAGGCGGTATTGACGGCTGAGAGGGCGAGGGAGCTGGCGGCCAGCGCCGGCAAAAAGGAGTTGGCAGAAAAGAATCGGCAACTGGTTGAGTTGTACCGGTCAGGCAAACCTTACCACGAGACTCTCAGCCCGGCTCCCGAGGCCAGGTAGGGACGCCTCGCCGAGGCGTCCGCCGGTAGGGACGTTTCGCCGAGGCGTCCCTACCATTTCGGGATCAGCACCCAAGGCCAGTCCTGCGGCTGCTTCACCAGGCCCTTCCTGACGGGGTTTGCCAGGATGTAATCCGCCTTATCCCGCCGGCCTTCCTCACCGCGCAGGCGATGCTCGAAGAAATCCCGCTGCCACACGACCCCAAGCTGCCGCGCGGTCCAGCGTTTCCACAGGCTGACGGTCTCGTGCAGCGTGTTGGGCGACGGCGGAAACGAGAATAAGCCATGCACATGATCCGGCATGACGAGGAACAGGTGGGCGAACCAGACAAACCGCTCGTTCCGGAAGCGCACGCTCTCCAGCAGCGGTTCGGCGACGGTGGGGATGGCAAGCTGATTGGTTCCCTGCTGCTGGCAGTTCACCGTGATGAAATAGGTCTCCTTCTGCGGGTCCACCCAGAGCGGCACCTCATGGGGAAGCTTCCGGCGTTGCGGCAGTTCCATCAGGTGCGAGCCTCCGCCCCTCCCTCACCCCCGTCAAGCAAAACCGGTAGCAAAACCGGTAGGTACGCCCCAGGTAGGGACGCCTCGCCGAGGCGTCCGGGGCAGGGCCTCTCCGCCCAAACGTCCGCTGCCTCTAGCAACCTTTCCCTGCCGCACCCCGGACGCGCGGGCCGCGCGTCCCTACCTGGGCGGGCACGGACGCCTCGGCGAGGCGTCCCTACCTGCCTAAATTACATGAAAAAAAACTTGTCTTCCTGCCGAGGCTTATGCCATAATGGCCCCGCTTTAGGATTCTTGCTATGCCATTCGATCTCGCCTGGGACATGCAGCCAGCCACGCCGACAACGGCATCGGCGCACCATGTTCGCCGGCCCGGGCACAAGGTTTTCCGCCACAGGAAGAGGTTTCCCGTTCCAGATGCTCCTCCGCACTGGGGAGGCGGACACTGCCGCCCAGCCCCATCCCGGCGCCTGCCTGCTCACCACCCTGATAACCGCCTATGAAAAAGCTGATCACAATAGCGGCCCTGCTCGGCGCAGTGTCCCTGTCCCAAGGCCAACTGGTTGATTTCGAGAACTTCAACAACTCTCTGATTTACACCAACTCCGTACATAATGGCCCGGCCACCGGGCTGATGTCAGGGACACCGGCCCACATGAACCCGATGTACACGCCACCGGGATCCTACGTCTTCATGCTGTTCGCCGCGCCAACCGGCAGAACCACCGTGGACGCCAGTCTCGCCGGGTGGGATCCCGAAGCTTACGGGGTCAGCACAGGTACTCCGGGACTGATGAACGGAAATACGACTACCGACCCAGGCGCTTGGCTTGTCGCAGGTTACCCTTCAGGGTATCCTGCCAATTTTCTGGTCGTCGGCTGGTCCGTGAACATCGGCGACAACTGGGGCGAGGCCTCAGCCTGGTGGAATGACGGCAATCCAACCTCAGGCCCGAGCGGCTGGTTCGGAATCTCCGACATCGCGCAGGATGTCGTTGTCGGTGGCAACCCCTACCCTGTGCCCACCGTCTTCGGGCCAACGGTGGGTTATGAGGTCCAAGGGTTCACCTTGAACTATTATTTAATTCCCGAACCGTCCACATTCGCATTGGTGGGTTCTGGTTTTGTGGCGTTATTGACTCTCCGCCGGAAGCGATTTGGCTTATGACGGTGTGGTCTAACGCTGGGTGCAGCGAACCGCCGCCGCGCAGGAAACTGCAGGCGTGACAGAATCTGCCCCGCTCCTTAGAATCGAACCATGAAAAGGTTAGTCACAATAGCGGGCCTCTTCGGCGTTGCGCTTTCACCCTTCGCTGCACCCATTGGCCTTGTCGATTTTGAGAACTTCAACAACTCTCTGATTCACACCAACTCGGTGCATAACGGGCCAGCAACCGGGCTGATCTCCGGGCAGCCGGGGGTGGTAAGCCCGTTTCAAGCCGGGAGTTACCTTTTTGCTCTCTTCGCAGCGCCCACGACTAAAACTACGGTGGATGCCAGCCTTTCAGGTTGGGACTCCGCAGGCCTCTCTTATGGAGTCAACACGGCCACCCCGGGACTAATGAACGGAAACACTACAACCGACCCGGGCAGCTTGCTCTCCGGCTGGCTCTCCGGGGAGACAGCCAATTTCCTGGTTGTCGGTTGGTCCGCGAACATCGGCGATAACTGGGGTGAAGCCTCAGCTTGGTGGAATGACGGCAATCCGAACACTGGCCCGAGCGGCTGGTTCGGGATATCGGACATCGCGCAGGATGTTGTTGTCGGTGGTGGTCCCTACCCTGTGCCCACCATCTTTGGCCCTACGGCGGGATACGAGATCCAGGGGTTCATGTTGAACTACTATACAGTTCCAGAGCCGTCCACGTTCGCGCTCCTCGGCTTGGGTGCTGCTGGAGTGCTGGCCATTCGCCGCCGAACGCGGACGCACGCGGAACCAAGTCTATGAAGAAACTGCTCACAACGGCGGCACTCCTCGGCGCAGTGTCCCTGTCCCGGGGCCAACTGGTCGATTTTGAAAACTTCAACAACTCCTTGATCTACACGAATTCAGTGCACAACGGGCCAGCAACCGGGCTGATCTCCGGGCAGGCGGGGGTGGAGAGGCCATTGCAGTTCGGGAGTTATGCTTTCATGCTGTTCGCGGCTCCCACCAGTCGAACCACCGTGGACGCCAGCCTCTCCGGGTGGGATTCGCAGGATTATGGAGTCAACACGGCCACCCCCGGACTAATGAACGGGAACACTACGACCGACCCGGGTTCCTGGCTCTTCGGCTGGCTCTCCGGGGAGACAGCCAATTTCCTGGTTGTGGGCTGGTCTTCAAACATCGGCGATAACTGGGGTGAGGTTTCAGCTTGGTGGAATGACGGCAATCCGAACTCAGGCCCGAGCGGCTGGTTCGGAATCTCCGACATCGCGCAGGACGTTGTTGTTGGGGGAGGTGGCGTTCCCGTCCCCACCATCTTTGGCCCTACGGCGGGATACGAGATCCAGGGCTTCACACTTAATCTGTACCAGGTTCCCGAACCTTCCACGTTTATGCTGGCCGGTTTAGGAGTCGCGGCGCTATTGGCATTCCGCCGCCGTATGCCCATTCCGAAGGGCCATAACAGCGATGAAAGTTTCTAGCCAGAAAGCGCAGGCGCTTGTAAATAAACCGAAACGCACTGTCACAGAATCGGGAGGATAAACATGGGTTACGTAACGATGGTGGATCTGCAATCTTATGGTGGGGCGCAGCCGCACTCTTTTGATCAACCGCAGACGATTACCATCATACTGGGCCCACCAGCGAACGTCTGGGCGACCGTAGCGATCAATAGACTGACGCTGCTGCCTGCGAGTCAAGAGATACATGGAAAGGATATCGAGGTAACGATGGATGGTAACAGTGCGAGCGTAAGCACAAGTAAGGTGAGCGCGAGCGTTGAGGCGGTCACATTCGGAGACATAAGCGCTTACGTCTTGGGGTACGCATATATCGACGGGAAGACACGCCAGGAACTGACGCAGGAATTTGCCATTCCCTTGTTCCTTACTCCAGAGGGAGTGCCCTTTCTCGCTCCGAGCCAGTTATACATCCCGGCAGCGACAAAGGTCACTTTCGGCCTTTTCGTCGGCGGATACGTTTACGCGGCGGCGACGGCCATGGTCTTCTCCTTTGGAGATCAAGTTGGCATGAAACATGAACCATTGAAACCCCTCGATGCCTGTGTCGTTTACGACAGGTCAACCGGAAAAGTATTGCATGTCCACAGGGTTGTGTGCGTCGGTCAGCAGCCCACTCCCGCGCACGGCAAGGTCGCTGATGATTCCCTTCGATACGCCTTGCAGCACGTCAAGTGCGATAATAATCAGCTTGACACGCTGCATGTCGCCGAGCTTCCTCATGGAAGGTTCAAGGTCAATCTTCAGACTAAGGAGTTGGTAAGGTATAACCGGCATCGAAAAAAGGGATAAGAAGAACAACCGCCCGTTTGCCGCTCGCTGGCCCTACGCGCGCCGGTTCAGGAAGCGAGTGGAGCTCGACCGTTAGCGCAACCAGCTTCCCGGTAGTTCAACCGGTAGAGCGGGTGTCTGTCCGACCGCGGCGCGGAGATCAGAGATTAGGCTCCGGCTGCTCGGTAGCGCCTGGACCTTACAATGATACCACACGACGGGTCGGTGGTGGTAAGGTCTGGGGTATGGATAACAGGCGTGCGGGTGCTCCCGCGGCCCTTGGAAGGGAAAAGCCAACGCCAAAACTGGCGACCGCGCTACCCATCCTCTGGCGCTACACCCGGAAGTGTCTTCCCGGAAACCGGGAGAAAACGATTCTGCTCTACGTGCTCAAGGGCTACAGGTCCACATCGAACCGGTGTGTCGCCGCCTAATCTTCGGCACTCAAAGGCGCCATGGAGTAAAACGCGATGGGGGGAATTTCGCATGTCGGGAGAAAGGCACCAAGCAAAAATTGGCAGAAACCAATACTTTTTAGCCTTCTGGTGGGAAAAGCTTTGGCTTGGATTTGCCGCGGCGGGAACTAGACTGCACCCATGAAAACAATCTTCTGCTTCTCTTTGGCCGCCAGCCTGCTTCTCATCGGCTGCGGTGAAAGTTCCAACCAGCCCCCCCAGCCGACCAATGGCGCAACCAGCGGCAGCAGCCCGTTGAGCGCACCGGCTGATTACGTGGGCGCGCTGGGCAAAGCCCAGCAGACGGCGGTCAAGACGGCCGACACCACCTCGCTCAACCAGGCCATCCAGATGTTCGGCGTGGACCAGGGGCGCAATCCCAAGGACCTGAACGAACTGGTCGAGAAGAAATATATCCCGAAGATTCCCGCCGCGCCCAAGGGGATGATGCTGGAGTACGATGCCACGGCCGGGAAGGTGAAAGTGGTCCCCCAGTGACCGAGCAGATCGTCATCCTGGACTTTGGTTCGCAATACACGCAGGTCATTGCGCGCCGCGTCCGTGAGTGCAACGTCTATTCGGTCATCCTGCGCTACGATACGCCCGCGCCGGTAATCGCCCGGCTGAATCCCAAAGGCATCATCCTGTCCGGCGGCCCGTCCAGTGTCTATGCGAAGAACGCGCCGCTGCCCGACCGCGCCATCTTCGCACTCGGCATTCCGGTGCTGGGCATTTGTTACGGCCTCCAGCTTCTGGCCCAGTATCTCGGCGGGAAGGTCGAGCCGGGCCGGAAGCGCGAATACGGCAAGGGCGCGCTCCGCGTCAAAGACAGCCGCTGTCCCCTCTTCGCCAGCCTGCCGCAAACCATGCAGGTCTGGAATTCGCACGGGGACAAGCTGACGAAGCTGCCGGCGGGCTTCAAATCAGTCGCCGTCACAGAGAACTCCGCTTACGCCGCCATCGAGAACCGCGCCGCCAAAATGTTCGGCTTGCAGTTTCACCCGGAAGTGGCGCACACGCCGCACGGGCGCCAAATCCTCGCCCGCTTCGTCCACAGCGTCTGCGGCTGCGGCAGGAACTGGACGATGCACAAGTATATTGACCAGGCGGTCCAGGCCATCCGCGCCCAGGTCGGCGCTGAGAAGGTGATCCTCGGTCTGAGTGGCGGCGTGGATTCGAGCGTTGCCGCCGCGCTGCTCCACAGAGCCGTCGGCAGCCGGCTCACCTGCATTTTCGTCAACAACGGCCTGCTGCGCGGACGCGAGGCGGAAGTCGTGCGGGAAGTCTTTGGCCGCCATTTCAAGATCAAGCTCCAGTATGAAGATGCGTCCCGGCTGTTCCTGCGGCGGCTCAAGGCCGTGACCGAGCCGGAGCGGAAACGCAAGATCATCGGCCAGACCTTCATCGAGGTGTTCGAGGCGGCCACCCGGCGCGCGGGCCAGGCGAAGTTTCTCGCCCAAGGCACGCTTTACCCCGATGTAATCGAGTCCGTGCCCATCGGCGGCAACCCGGCGGCGATGATCAAGAGCCACCACAACGTCGGCGGGCTGCCGAAGAAGATGCGGTTTCAGTTGGTCGAGCCGCTCAAGTGCCTCTTCAAAGACGAGGTGCGGGCGCTGGGCCTCGAACTGGGGCTGCCCCGTGAGATTGTCTTGCGCCAGCCGTTCCCCGGTCCCGGCCTGGCGGTGCGCATCGTGGGCGAAGTCACCCCGCCGCGCCTGGAGATTCTGCGCAACGCCGATGCCATCGTGGTGGAGGAGATGAAGCGCAGCGGCTGGTATTACAAGATCTGGCAGAGCTTCGCCGTGCTGCTGCCGGTGCGCAGCGTCGGCGTGATGGGCGACGAGCGGACTTACGATTACACCATCGCCCTGCGCGCCGTCGAGTCCCAGGATGGGATGACGGCGGACTGGGTGAAGCTGCCTTGCCCCCTGCTCGAGAAGTTGTCCAGCCGCATCATCAACGAGGTCAAAGGCGTCAACCGCGTCTGTTTCGACATCACCAGCAAGCCGCCGGGGACGATTGAGTGGGAGTAAGCGGATGTTCGCTCATCCTCAGTAAGCTGGCTGGACGCGCAACGTCTCTGCCAGACCGCGCTCCTGAAGTTGCCGCGCATAAGCCTCCTTGCGCCGCAGCCAAGTCTCGTAGATCCCCTTCCAACGGCTGAAGTCGGTGCGGCTTTCATCGAAGGTGTCATAGCGCGCCAACTGGCCAGTCGTCAGCGCGCCGTAGAAATCAGCGCTCAACACCCCGTACTTTTCCTCATAAAGGGTCAAACGCCGCTCCAGCAGTTTCATTTCGATGACCAGTTCGTGAATATCCACAAGTCATCTTTGCTCCCGCACCCGTGCGTTGTCAATCTCTCCCTTGACGCGTGTTCCGGTGCCTGCGACCTTGCTCCTGCTTGGCGCAAGATTTGGCAATCGCAGCGACAAGCGAATTGTTCGCTCGAGTCTCGGAGACTCCCGCCGTGCAATCTCTGGCACGGCGCCTGGAGGAGGGGGGTGTGTTGTCATTGGGCGGCGTCACCGCCGCCGCCCAGCCCTTTTTCGCCGCCTTGCTGCGTCATCTGTTTCCGCAACGACCGATTGTCGTGGTCACGGAAGGACTCAAGACGCAGGAGAGTGTTCATCAGGATTTGGCGACGTGGCTTGCGCTGGGGGACGAAGTCCAAAGTCCAAAGTCCAAAGTCCAAAGTCAGGGGCCAGGATGCAGGAGCCAGAATCCAGTATCCAGTATCCAGTATCACGTAACACGCAACACGCAACACGCACCCTCCGCCCCTCAGCCCCTGTTCTATCCTGCCTGGGAAGTGCTGCCCCACGAGGTCAGGTTGCCGCACGCGGATGTCATCAGCGAACGCCTGGAAACGCTCGTCGCTCTGACGCAACACGCAACCCGCAACGCACCTCACGTGCCCCTCGTCGTCACCAGCGTCGTCGCCCTGCTCCAGCGCACGTTTCCGGCCGGGACGGTTCGCGAACGCACCCGCGCGCTCACGCGCGGCGACCGTGCCGATCCGCTGGATTTGGTCGAGTGGCTCGAAGACCAGGGCTACGAGCCGGAGGCGCAAGTGACCCGGAAAGGGGAGATCGCCTTGCGCGGCGGCATTCTTGACATCTATCCGCTCACCAGTCCCTGGCCGGTGCGGATGGAGTTCTTCGGCGACGAGTTGGAGTCCCTGCGGCAGTTCGATCCGTTGACCCAGATTTCGCGGGAGGAGATTACGGGCGTCACGATTCCGCCGGCCGGCGAGTTGGGCCTTTTGAAGAAGTCCATAGTCCATAATCCAAAGTCCATAGTCCAAAGTCTGGGGACGCTGCTGGATTATCTGCCGCCGGAAACGGTCTTTCTCCTGTGCGAGCCCGAACGGCTGGCCGAGTGCGCTGATGATTATGCAGGGCAAGTTCCTGAAGGAGACCCTTTCTTCGTTCCGTGGGGAACCTTTCAAGAGCAAGCTGGCGAGCGCGGGATGACCCTTTTGGAAGTGAGCGAAGCCGAGCCGGCGCTGGTTGCTCCGGGAGACGATGGGGGGGCTGAGACGAATGTGGGCGGGTTCTCCCCTGCCCCTGAACCTGGCAGGGACGCGTTCCACCGCGTCCCATTCCATTCCGGGGAAGTTACGGACGCGGTGGAACGCGTCCCTACCGGCTCGGGAGGCGCTCCACACTTCTCGAGCCTTGAAGCCTTCCGTCCGCTGGCGGAGCGCGCCCCGGAGCCGCAAGTGGCGGAGGCGCAGCGGCGCGAGTTCTTCGCCCAACTGCACCGCTGGTTGCGCCAGGGCTACGCGGTGCATGTGTTCTGCAACAACGACGGCGAACGGCAGCGTTTCACCGAGATTTGGGACGAATACGGCTTAGTGCAGGAACGCTCGAAGGCCGAAGGCGGAAGTCTGAAGGCGGGCGAAATTGCAGGACTTTGGACTTTAGACTTTAGACTTTGGACTCATTTAGGCACGCTGGCCCGCGGGTTCCTTTGGGATGAGGCCAGGCTGGTCGTCGTCACCGACGCCGAGATCTTTGGGCGTTACAAGGTGCAGCGCCCGCGCCGCCTCAAATCACCCCACGCGCTGGCGACGCGTTCCGCCCTGGACATTGATTTCACGGAGCTTGACGAGGGCGACTACGTGGTCCACTTGCAGCATGGGATTGGGCGGTATGTCGGCTTGCAGGTATTGCCCCTGGGCGCCGGCACCAAGCCAACGGAAGGGACCGGCGCACTAACCCACGCCGGTCAGGAATGCCTGGTCATCGAATACGCGCCGGGCGACCCTGCGCAGCCATCGCCCCGGCTCTATGTGCCGGTGACCGAGGCGCACCTGGTCAGCAAGTATGTCGGCACAGGCAAGGCGCGTCCGCCGCTCAACACGCTGGGCGGCACCCGCTGGGCCAGGGCCAAGGCCCATGCCGAACGGGCGGTGCGGGACGTCGCCAGTGACTTGCTGGCTATCCAGGCCGCGCGCGAATCGCAACCGGGCCACTCGTTCGCACCGGATGCGCCCTGGCAGCGCGAGTTCGAGAGCGCCTTCATCTTCGAGGAAACGCCCGACCAGGAGCGCGCCATCGTCGAGACGAAGGCCGACATGGAACGGCCCAAACCGATGGACCGGTTGATCTGTGGCGATGTGGGGTTCGGCAAGACGGAAGTCGGCATTCGCGCCGCGTTCAAGGCGGTGTTGGACGGCAAGCAGGTCGCGGTGCTGGTGCCGACGACCGTGCTGGCGCAGCAGCACTACAATACCTTTCGCGAGCGCATGGCCGATTACCCGATCCGGGTGGAACTGCTCTCGCGGTTCCGCACCCGCCGCGCCCAGGAGGCGGTCGTCAGCGACCTGGCGACCGGGGCCGTTGATATCGTGATCGGCACACACCGGCTCTTGCAGGATGACATCGCCATTAAAGACCTGGGCCTGGTGGTCATTGATGAGGAGCAGCGCTTTGGCGTGATGCACAAGGAGAAGTTCAAGATGCTGCGCCGGCTGGTGGATGTGCTCACGCTCAGCGCCACCCCGATTCCCCGCACGCTTTACCTCGCGCTGACGGGCGCGCGCGACATGAGCACCATCCAAACCCCGCCGCACGACCGGTTGCCGGTCGAGACCATCGTCACCCAATACGACGAGCGCGTCATCCGCGATGCCATTCAGCGCGAACTGAACCGCGGCGGGCAGGTCTTCTTCCTCCACAACCGCGTGCTGACCATCGAGACCATGGCCCAGAAACTCCGCGGACTGCTGCCGCACGCCCGCATCGTCGTCGGCCACGGCCAGATGCACAGCGACGATCTGGAAGAGGTGATGACGCAGTTCGTCAACGGCGAGGCCGACGTGCTGCTGTCCACCACCATCATCGAGAGCGGCCTCGATATTCCCAATGCGAACACGATCATCATTGACCGCGCCGACCGGTTCGGCCTGAGCGACCTCTATCAACTGCGCGGCCGGGTTGGCCGTTACAAGCACCAGGCCTACGCGTATCTGCTGTTGCCGCGCCACGGGGGACTCCTCACCGATGTCCGCAAGCGCCTGAGCGCGATCAAGCAATACTCCACCCTCGGCAGCGGGTTCAAAATCGCCATGCGCGACCTGGAAATCCGCGGCGCGGGCAACCTGCTCGGCGCGGAGCAGAGCGGCCATATCACCGCGGTCGGCTTTGAACTTTACTGCCAACTGCTCAAGCAGAGCGTCGCGGCGTTAAAAGGCGAGAAGGTCAGGCCGCGGGTGGAGGTGCAAGTCCGGTTGGATTTTCTGGCGTTGGGACCGGGGGAAGACAGTCCAAAGTCTAAAGTCCAAAGTCTAAAGTCGGGAGCCGGGAGTGAGGAGGCAGCATCCGACATCCAGCATCCAGCATCCAGCATCCAGCATCCAGCATCCAGCCCCCCGCCTCCGGCTGCAGCCTACATCCCCTTCCGCTACATCGCCGACGCGCGGCAGCGCATTGAGATTTACCGGAAGCTGGCGCAGGCGACGGACCCGGCCGGGCTGGAGAGCCTGAAGCAGGAACTGCGCGACCGGTTTGGCCCGGTGCCGCCGCCACTGGAGTTGTTGCTGCGAGTGGCGGAACTCAAAGTGCTGGCGAGCGAGCGGGGCATCACCGTGATCGAAGTCAAGGAGGACAAACTAATGCTCACGCGCAATAATGACTATCTTATGGTGGGGAGCAAGTTCCCGCGCCTGACGAAAAAGCAGGCCGGCGCCCGGCTGAAGGAGATCGCCCAACTGCTGACACTGCTCCAACCGCCAGGCTGACGGCCCCAGACCGCCCCATCAACATAGCGTGTAGCCGCCGACGGCAGTCGGCGCTGAATCTCAGTCCCGAAAGATGGCGCCGACTGCCGTCGGCGGCTACACCTTGTCGGCGGTTTGTGCGAGGCATGAGATTTCGCGGGCTGGGTGTCGTCGCGTGGAATCAGCGGGCAGTGGGACTTGCAGGTTGCGCGCCGGCCTTGGGAAGCGGCAACGGGAGATAGCCGATGTAATGATCGACGGTGGTTGAGCCTATGACGAACGGCGCGGTCTCCGTCACGGTGTAGCCCATCTTCTTGTACCACGCCACGGCCCGGGCGTTCTTGACCATCACCCCAAGCCAAATCCGGTCGGCGCCCAGCTCGCGCGCCCGATCTTCGGCGCAGGCCATCAGGCGGTGGCCAAGGCCAAGCCCCTGCCTGGCCGGCAAGACATAGAGTTGATGCATGTAGAATCGTTGCTCCGCGCGGGCGTAATACAACTTCGCGTACCCGGCCACCGCACCGTCCACCTCGGCGACAAGGCCGGTCACGTCCGGGTTTGCGAACAGCGCTTCGAGTTCCGACTGGGAATACCGGGTGTGAAGGTATCCGACCAGGTCCGCACGCGGGATGAACGGCGAGTAAGCGTCCAGCCACGTCTCGAGCAGTAGCCGTTGTATCGTCGGCAGGTCCGCCCCAATCCAGCGCCGCACGGAGATGATCATTGGCCCTCCCTCATAATCAACTTGTGTTCACCGTCCCTGCCAGAAACAGTTGAGCAGGGAATGTCCGGCGCCGGTCCGGCTGTGGGCGATGGCTTGCGTGATGTACTCCTTCGCGCGTCGGACGGCTAACGGCAATGAGCAGCCCCGCGCCAGGTGCCCGGCAATCGCGGCGGAATAGGTGCAACCCGTGCCGTGCGTGCGCACCCCTCGTATAAAGGGGGCACTGAGAAGTAACTCCTGCCGGCCATCGTTGAAAACATCCACCGCCTCCCTTAGGCCGCGCAGGTGCCCGCCCTTGACCAGCGCGGCGCAGCCGAAACGCTGTTGCAGCTCCCGGGCGGCGGCGCGCAGGTCAGCCACGGAGGTCAGCTTCTCACCGACCAGCATCCCCGCTTCATACAGATTGGGCGTCACCAGCAAGGCCAGAGGCAGCAGCTCCGCGCGCAGAACCTTGACCGCCGCCGGGTCGAGCAACCGGGCGCCGCTGGTCGAGACCATTACCGGATCAACCACCAGCGCCAGCCGCTGGCGGCGGCGGAAGCACTCCGCCACTACGCGGATGATCGGGGCCGAATAGAGCATCCCGGTCTTCACCGCGGCCGGGGGCAGCGCATCAAACACAGCTTCGATCTGGCTCCGTATGATTGCCGCGCTGCACGCCTGGATGCCGCGCACGCCCGCCGGGTTCTGGGCGGTAATGCACGTGATCGCGCACGTGCCATGCACGCCGAGTGCGGCGAAGGTTTTCAGGTCCGCCTGGATGCCCGCGCCGCCGCCGCTGTCCGAGCCGGCAATTGTGAGCGCCACCGGGAGCTGCCGTCGTTTCGACATGGGCCAAGTCTAGCGGGTGGGCGTGAAACGTAAAACGTGAAACGTGATGCGTGATGCGTGGGGCTTACGCGGGGGCTGGCGCCACTAACTGCCGCGCCAGAGCGCGCGCCAGTGACATTTCCGCCGCTTTCCGGGCACTCCGCCGCCGCCCGCCCGCTTTCTCCATTCTTCATTCTGCCTTCTGCCTTCCCGCCTACCCCCTTCCGCCACTCCCGCCGAGATTCGAACCGGGGCAGTGGACTGGTGACTGGTGATTGGGTGACGGCGCCGCGTTCTTGCCTTGCAATTGGCCGCGGCACGGGTAATGTGTGTGTAGAATTTTAGAACGTAACCGATTATGAAGAGAATCTTGATTGTGATCGTCGCGGTCGCAGGACTGGCGCTCACGCCCACCAGCAAGGCCGGGGGGTTCGTAGGGGTCGGCTTCGGCGGGGTGGGGTTCGGTGGCTGCTATCGCGGAGGCTGGGGTTGGGGCGGCTGCCGTGGGTGGGGGCTTTCCGTTGGGCTCGGCTGGCCGTGTTGCTACGGCGGCTACGGTTATTACGGATATGCCCCGGTCTATGCCGCGCCCGTGTACACCGCTCCGGCGTACGCGTATGTCGCGCCGGCTTATACCCGGCCAGTTTACACCACAGCAGTTTACCCTGCGCCGGTTTACACGACAGCGGTTTACCGGCCGGCGCCGGCCTATGTCGCCGCTCGCCCTGCGGCCTATGCCGCCCCGGCCTACGCCTACGCGGCAAGACCGGCGGCGCCAACGGCTGCTCCGGCCACTTACGTCCCGGCCCAAACCGCCCAGACTTGGACCCCGCAACCTGTCCGGCAAGCCGGTCCGACGTACAACTGGTCGCCTCCGCCGGGCACGACTTCGTACTAGTCTTTTAGCAAGCGTGCTTTGCCGCTGGCTTCAAAGTGAAAAAGCTCGAAATGCCTGTGAACCTGGGTTGGAATGGGTTTGTTGAAATCCTCAACCAACGCATGAAAACGACATTTCGAGTGAGTCGAAACTACCCCAAGATTCTCCGTAACCGCAAGCGTCGAATCGAACGGCGACTGGCACCCAGGAACTGGGAAGACCAAGGGCAACCGATGCTCAAAGCCAGCAACATTCATTACGAAATGGCCTCCCGCGTG
>JBEKJO010000015.1:0-60393 GCA_050011195.1 Verrucomicrobiota bacterium
CTGCGGATTCTGGAAGAGAAAGGACATGTCAAACATCGCCGCGAAGGCGCCCGTTACGTTTATCTGCCGCGCGCCTCGCGGGAAACCGCCCGGCGCTCCGCCTTGAGGCGCGTCGTCGCCACATTCTTTCAGGGATCGGTCGCGCAGGCCGTCGCGGCTCTGCTCGAAACTGCCGACACCCGGCTATCCGATTCCGAACTGCACGACTTGCAGCAAACCATCGAACAAACCCGAAAGGAAGGCCGCTAACATGAATCCATTGATCCAAACTATCTCGAATTGCCTGCAGCACGCCGCGTTCACCGCGCCGTTCTTTGATGCCTGGCTCAAGAGCCTGGCCGTGCTGGCCGTGGCAACCGGCCTGTGCTTGCTCTTGCCGCGTGCCGCCGCGGCAACCCGCCACTGGCTCTGGTTTCTGGCGGTGGCCAGCTTGCCTTGTTTGCTGCTGCTCTCCTGCCTGCCGCACGCCTGGCACAGAGCGCTTTGGCCGGTCTCCACCGGCATCAATTCCGGCAACCAGTTCTCGCTCACGCTCAACCTGGTGCCCGCGGGCGGAGCCGGGGATTCCGTCACCCCCGTTTCGACTGCGGGGGCCGTGGCCGCCACGGTCAGCCAGGGCGCCGGGAGCAGCCCGCCCATCGCCGCCCGGTTCAGCGCCACTTGGCTGGTCGTTGCGTTGGTGATCTGGTTCTGCGGAGCCTTGCTGGGCTTGATTTCCGTGCTGCTAAGCCATGTCCGGTTGATGAGGCTGGCTCGGCAGGGGTTTCCGCTGCGAACCTCCGACTGGGCGCTCCTTTTACGGCAGGCCAGCGACACCCTGCGCCTGCGGCGGCCCGTCCGTCTATGGCAGTCGCTTGATGACGTGATGCCGCTGACGTGGGGTTGGTGGCGGCCGGTTGTCCTGCTGCCGGCCCAAGCCGCGCACTGGCCGGCGCAGCGGCGCCGCGTCGTGCTGTTGCACGAACTCGCTCACGTGAAGCGGTGGGATTGCCTGACCCAGACCGTCGCGCGAATTGTTCGCGCCCTTTACTGGATCAATCCCCTGGTCTGGCTCGCCACCCGGCGAATGTGCCTCGAACGCGAGCGGGCTTGCGACGATCTGGTCCTGAACGGCGGCTGCAAGGCGTCCGATTACGCCAGCCAACTGGTGGAAATCGCTCAAACCTACCGGCACATACCGCAGGTGGCGGCGATTGCGATGGCTCGCTCGCCGCAAATCAAGGGACGCATCGCCGCCATCGTGGATGCCTCACGCGCGCGGCGCTCCCGTCCGCTCACGACAATAGCCATCCTCATCTTCGTGGGGGCATTCATTTGGTCGGTCGGCGGCAGCAGCCCGGACACGTCCCGTGACCAAGCGGAAGCTTTCAGCCTGCGCCAACAGCAAATCGCCCGCCTCCAATCCTTTGCCCGGGCCAAAGAAAAGCAGTCGCGGGAATTGGCGGCCAAAGCCAGAGAAAAGATCACCCCGGGGTTTCAACGCTTCTTCGACGCCGCCACCAAGGGAGACTGGCGGACGGTGACCAACCGGTTTGGATACTTCCTTCGTCATCACCCCCAATACGAACATGGCACCTATGAAAACCTACGCACGGCCTATTGGGGGCCTGTGCTGGAGCTTTGCCTGGCTTACGTTTACGTCGTCAACTGTGAGCCGAAATACACCGCGATCTTCGCCGATGGCATCATCAATTCCATCCCGCCGGGCAGCATCTATTTCGGCGGCACCGACACGGGGCGCGGCGTGCCCACCGCCTTCTGCAAGTCGCACGCGGACGCCGATCCCTTCTTCACCCTGACACAGAATGCCCTGGCCGATGGCACCTATCTGGACTATCTGCGGGCGATGTATGGCGGAAAAATTTACACGCCCACGGCGGAAGACTCGCAGAAGTGCTTTCAGGAGTACATGGCTGATGCGCAGCGTCGCCTGGCGGAGCATAAACTCAAGCCTGGCGAAGACGACAAGATGGTTGATGGCAAGCTTATCATCCACGGCCAGGTCGCCGTCATGCTCATCAACGGCCTGATAACGAAGGTTATCTTCGACCACAACACCAACCGGGAATTCTACGTGGAGGAGAGCTTCCCGCTGGACTGGATGTATCCATATCTGGAGCCGCACGGGCTGATCATGAAGCTCAACCGCCAGCCGCTGGCCCAGTTGCCGGCGGAGACGCTCGCCCGGGACCGCGACTACTGGCGCAAACTCGTGGCGGACATGCTCGGGGACTGGCTGGACGAAAAGACCCCTGTGTCCGAGATCGCGGCCTTTGTTGACCGGGTTTATGTGCGTCACGACCTCAAGGGCTTCACCGGCGACCCGCGATTCGTCCAAAACGATTGCGCCCAGAGGTCATTCTCCAAGCTGAGAAGTTCCATCGCGGGCGTCTATGCCTGGCGTTTGGGCGGGGACACTCCGCCCGAGTATCGGCCCAAATCCGAGGCCGAAAGGCAGGCCCTGCTTAAGGAGGCTGATTTGGCTTTCCGCCAGGCCTTTGCCCTCTGCCCTTACAGCCCGGAAGCCGTCTTCCGCTACGTGAATTTGTTGTTGCAGGTCAATCGCCCGGACGATGCGCTACTGGTGGCGCAAGCCTGCCTGAAACTGGACCCCGACAACGGCCAGTTCAAAGACCTGGTGAACAAGATCCAAGCCTGCAAGAAGTAAGCAGCGGGGGGCGTGCAAGAAAGGCTTGTCCAGATGCCGGCCGCAGGTCCGAAGGCCCGGGTACGACCTGCCTGATCCAGCCAGCCAGCGGCCTTGAATCACGCGCTCGAGCTCAGCGCAGCAGCGCGGCTCCAACGCGACCCCACCAGCGCCCGACCTGCTCAAGGAAGCCCGCAAAGATAGGGTGCTGGCTTGGGAACAGCTCCGTTAGGAGCAAACAGGTCGCTCCAAACCGAGCTTTCTCCGAGCCTTATTATACCATTTCACTGTCACAATCGGTATGTTCCCCTCCCCTGGCCTGTGACCACCCTCTCCCCTTCCCAAGGGCTGGGGCGAGGGGTCCGTCTTTGCCTGGGGGTTCAGGGGCGGGGGCTTCCACTCATATTCCTACCGAGTTCCATTGCGAAGTGGTATAAGAGCAGCGGCGGCAGATGGCTATGCCTGCCGGCCATCGTGTCGGTCACAGGTGGAATCGGTATTCCTCCCCGCCCAATCCCGCCCCACCAGCGACTTCCGAGAGCCAGAGTGTCCCGTTTCTAGACAGTAAGCACGGCTGGCCCCACTCCCTATGCCCTCCACATACCGTCCACACTCCGCCCTCACCCCGTCCCCACACTGACGCAGAGCCGACTTTGGCATGAAGATAACCTTAAAGCCACATTGTCTCATAATTGGACAGTGCGGCTGGAAACCGACGGCTGGGACCAATACCCAATCATACCATTTCACTGAAACAATCGGTATGTTCCCCTCCCCCGGCCTGCGACCCCCCTCTCCCCATCGGATGGAGAGAGGGGGCAACCCGGGTGGGTGATGGACGGCAGAGCCGATTCCGTTACGGCACCGAGATGATATAGAACTGCTGCGGATTAGAGCCGCCGTTCTGGTCCGTGACAGAATCTATTCCACCGCTAAAGTTGGCGCCCGTCAACTCTGTCCAGGTGCTCTCGATTGGGCTGAGTGTGACGTCGGTGGTGGTCCAGATCCTATAGGCAACCCCTGCCGGACCGATGAAGTTGAGCTCTATGCCGCCGTACGGACCGGGATAGGTGGACGGAAGGAAATACGGCGGCGACAGCAAGGTAAACGACACGGTGTCGCTTTGAGCGGTTTTGGATCCGGGGTTGGTAACCACCACGTAGTAGCACCCGACATTGGCCCCCGCAGCGTTGAAGGTGTAGGTGGTATTCGTGGCGTTGAGGATGGGGTTAAAGGCGCCGCCGCAGTTGGCCTGGAAATACCATTGGTAGGTCAGCGGACCACTGCCGAGGGCGTTCGCGGAGAACGTCGCCGCCGAACCGGCAAAGCCGCCCTCGTTTTGTGGCTGGGTGGCAAAGTTCGGCAGAACAACAGCGGGACCGAAGCGGACACCGGCCAGCATCTGGCTGGGGCCAGCCAAAGAGAGGAGCGTGGCGCTGGAAGCCGCGCCGGTGTCAGTAATCTTAATCAAGCGGTTGCCGGAGGGTTCGGCAGTGGTCACGTATAATTTTGCGCCAATAGCGGTCGCGCCCCAAGTGGGATTCGCGCTGAAGTCCACCGTCAAACCGCGCGCGCCGACCGTCGAATTGGTCCCCGTTCCCAAGGTATAGCTGTAGGCGTAGGTGGGATAGCCGTAGGCGCTGGTGCCGTTGGCATCCCAGCGCTGAATGCCGCCGGCCTGGACGTTGGTGCCGCCGAACGTGCCATTGTCAGCGATATAGACCGTCTGGAGGTCCGGACTGGCGGCGAAGTCCATCGGGCTGTTGGTTTCGGCAATCATCAGGCCGGCGGTGGCAGTAGCCACTGGCAGCCCGACGCAGGCATAGATGCCGTTGGTGGTGGCGCCGGCATCCGAAAACACAAGATTTCCGGCTAGGACCTGGGCGACGCGTGTGCCGCTGTAGCTGCCCGCGACCTCGACAAGGCCAATACCGCTGGCCGGTTCGAAGCTGGTCGTGCAGTATCTTACGCCCGGGCCTGAGCCGGCTTCGCCGGTGGTATAGTAGTTGGTGCCGTTGCCGTCAATATCCAGCGCGGCATGGATCTGGTGATTGCCGCCGCTGTAAAGGCCGGTGTTGGTCCAAGTCAGCGTATAAAAGCCGTAGGCATCAACCGCGCCGATGCCGCGCCATTGATTGCCATTTTGGGCTCCAATGCTAACATCGGGGCCGGCAAAAGGATAGGCTTGGCAGTACCCGGCAAAAGTCAGGGTCTCTCCATTGGGGGCGAGGCTCAGAAAGGCCTCATATCCGGCATCATTTCCGGGGGCCACATTGCTGCCGGCGAAGAGCAGCGCGGGGCTGCCGAAAGGCATGCTGGCGCTATCCGCGCCGCCGGTGTAATAAGGCTGGCCGGTGCCCTCGTCGGGAATCTGGATGGTGCTAACTAACATTCCGTTGTTGGTGGTGTACTGATCCAGGTAGAGGGTGTTGCCGTTGGTGCCGCTCAAGGTTTGGGCGCCATCGCCGACGCGCGCCACCACCAGGTTGGTGGGATACAACATTTGGGGCGTGGTCGTCACGGTCAGCGTGCCGGCAGCGGAGGCGTGGCCGTAGAAATTGCTCACTACGAGCGTATAAGTGCCGTCATTCGTCGTTTGGATATTGGTCAGCGCCAGGCTGCCGTTGGCGGGGGGGGTCACGTTGCTCTGAACCAGGGTGTTGCCACAATACCAATAATTGGTGATGGGCAGGGTGCCGGTTACGGTCGGCCCCCAGGCGAGATGATCGCCCGCCGTTTCGGTATAATTGGGCAGCGGGGTGGGCGTAATGGTGGGCGAGCCCGCGGTCACATCCAAAACGGCGCTGTTCGTGGCGGTCTGCCCGGTGAGATTGCTCACCACCACCGAATAAGTGCCCTCGCTGGCGTATGACAGATTGTTCGTGGTAAAACTGGCCTGGGTCGCTCCTGCGATCGCCTTGCCGTCAAAATACCATTGGTAGAAAAGGGGCGCTGACCCGTTGGCAGTAACGGCAAAGGTTGCGCTGTTGCCGAGGTCAGTGCTTTGGGTTTGCAGCGCGGCGGCAAAGGACGGCGCGATGGCCGCTGGACCGAAACGCACACCCCGCAGGGCCTGCTGCGCCCCGGCGGTGGCCAGGACCGTGACTGTCGGGGCGGCGTTGGTGGGATTGCCATTGTCAACGACCTTGACGAGGCTGTTGCCGGCGGCTCCGGTAGAGGTGGCGTAGATGATCGCGCCGTTAACGTTCGTGCCCCAGGTTGGGCTCGCGCTGAAGTCCACCGTCAGACCTTGCGCCCCGTTGGTGGCTGTGCCCCCCGGCAGGACCGGCAGGGTATAGCTGTAGAGCCAGCCGGCGGTGCCGGTGGTGTTTGTATCCCACCGCTCGATGCCGCCGGCGCCGGGGCCTGCGCCGGTCCACAACCCGGCCTCGGCGACGTAAATCGTCGCGTTATCCGGACTGAAGGCAAAATCAGCCGGCAGGCCCCCGCCCGTATAAAGCAGCGGCGTGAAGGCAATGTTAAGGGTTGGGAGCGGCTCCGGCGTTCCACTCGCCGCATAGAGGCCGCTGTTGGCCCCCTCGCCCGCATCGGTGCATACGAGGTTGTTTACACTCGAGGATCCGGCGAGAGCGGAGAGAGGTCCGTTGACGATCTGGATGGAGCGTCCGCCTCCGGCGCTGACCCCCGAGGAGCCGGGAATGCCTGACCCATTGGCGTAACTGACACCCGCGCTGCCGCCGTTGACGTATTTGACGGTGCCGGAGCCGGCCTGGCCGGTGGTCCAAAAGTTTGTTCCGTCCAGAGTCACCATGGAACAAAGGGTGTGATTGCCGCCGCTGTAAAGGCCGCCATTGGTATAAGCCAGCGAGTAGATGCCGAAGGCGTCAATCGTAGCCAGGCCCCGCGGGTAGGGGTCAGGGTAAGCTGAACCTCCCACAGTGACGTCGGGCCCGGCAAAGGGATAGGCCTCACAATAGCCGGCAAAACAAAGGTATTCCTGGTTGACGCCGGACAGGGTCAGCATCGGTTCATTCTCGGCGTCGCCTCCCGCGCCCTGGACGAGCAGTGCGGGGCTGCCGAAAGGCATGTTGGCGCTGCTGGCGCTGCCGGTGCCATAGGGAGACCCAACCGCCTCGTCGGGCACCTGGATGGTGTTGACGTAGGTTCCGTTGGTTTTGTACTGGTCCAGGTAAAGGGTGTTGCCCGTGGCGCTGCTCAAGGTTTGGGCGCCATCGCCGACGCGCGCGACCACCAGATTCGTCGTCGCCAAAGGCAGAATCGCACTATTAATCACCGTCAGCGTGGCGGACTTTGTCACGGCAGGGGTGAGAAGGTTGCTGACCACCACGGAGTAAGACCCGCCGCTGGCCGTCGTGATATTGGTCAGGACAAGGGCGCTGGTGGTCGCGCCGGCAATGGGGCTGCCGTTCGGTCCATACCATTGAAAACTCGGCCCGCCGCCAGTCACGCTTATCGTAAACGCCAAATGATCGCCCACCCGCTCGGCCAGCGCGGCCGGCGAGACCGAAGTGGCGATGGCCAACGCATCCTGGACCGTCAACGTCACCGTGGCGCTGTTGGTGGTTTGGAGACTGGCGCTGCCCGTGACCGCGCAATAATAACTGCCGTTGTCGGCATCCTGGACGCCGCTGCCGCCAAGGCTCAAGGTGCCTAAAACAGGGTCAATAGTAATGGTTGCTCCACTTGCTGTTTGGGTGCCACTGACTAACTGCGTTGCGCCCTTATACCACGCGTAATTGAGCGTCGGGGACCCGGCGGCCGTCACGTAAAAGTACGCCGGCCCTCCGGCGGCCGCGGCTGGATTGGTGGGTTGAACGGTGATTATCGGGTCGTTGACGGTGAGCGTTGCGGATGAAGGGGCAGCGTTATTGTTGAAACCCGACCCGTTGGTCACGTAAAGCGTGTAGCTGCCACCGTTCTGATAGGAGACATTGTTCAGCGTCAGCGTCAGAGTATATGGCGAGCTGCCACTGGCGGTTCCGCTGGAGACAAGCGCACCATTGAACCACCACCCGTATTTCAGCGGCGGAGTCGCCGTGGTGGCGATGGCGGTGAAACTGGCCGATCCACCGTAATTGGCCGTTGTATTGGCCGGGTTAGTGGTTACTTCCGGGTCCGCCAAAACCAACTCGGCGGGCGTGCTGGCCAGGGCGAGACCGGTGCCGAGGGCCGTCGCCACCAGCACGTAATAACCCACGTTACCAGGGCCAAAGTTCGGGATGGTCAAGGTGGAGCTGTTCGCGCCGTTAACAAGGTTGCTGCCACTCGTGACGTTGTACCATTGATAGCTCACAGTCTGGCCGGCGGCGGTGGCCTGACCGCTGATGGACGCAGTCCCGTTCAGAGGGACCGAGGTGAGCGCAGGCGGCTGGTTGGTGAACTCAGGACCGCCGGTGACGTAACTCCAGGTGCTGCCGATGATCAGATTGGCAATGTAATTGGTGCCAACGCCCCCCGAGGCGAGATTGCCCGAGCGGTCAATAAATGCCAAGCCGCCCAGGTCGTTCATGTTGAAACCCATCGTCAATACGTGGTTCCCGCTCGCGGGCGGCGTCGCCCCGCCAAAGCTCCCAGGGGACGGATTCATCCAGACAATATTCGTATCCATGACCGACGAATTGGTGCCCCCCGAACCGAGCACATATTCTCCGACGACGAAAATGGGAGTATTATACGATCCGACGTTGGCGGTTGATGACCAGTTTTTGCCAGTGGAGGAATCACACGCCCCGATATAATAAGTAGAACCCGCCGTGGCCGAGAGGAGGCCGTGACAGGGGTAGCGATTGGTGCCCCCGGGAATATTAAAGGAGTTGAACATGGAGCCCCAGTTTGTATAGAAAGCCCCGGCCACCGGACCCGTTCCAGTCCAGCCTTCGCTCAGATTACTTGAGGCCAGGAAAGCCAAATAGCGCCCATTATTGCCGGTGGCCATTTGGCCTTGCTGCGCCAGACTGAACAGGTACGATACGAAAAGCGTCTTGGTCCCGCTGATTGGCCGGGTGATGTCCGACGCAAATTTGAGCACCGCGCTGTTCCCCATAATGTTGGTTACCGTATATACACTTCCGTTCCAAACCCGTGGCTGCGCGGGGTTCTCGACCATGTTGGTTATGTATCCATTTGATGGAGGGAAGCCCGGGAACGTCGAGGGAAGCAGGCCGCTGACAAGAGAATAGGTGAAGATGGTGGAATTGCTGATCACAGCAATGTCCAGCCCATTTGTAATGTTAACACCTTTGGTACCGGAGGGCATAGTGCCGCTGAATAAAAGGGCGCCCCATGATTCCGTGCTGGGGGCCTGGTATCCGCCCGTCGCAAGGTCAAGGCAGTTGGTTATGTACGAATCGGCGTTAGTGCCCATGGAAACGCCGTTGGTCTTGACCACCAGGGTGATCGCGCTCGACACAAGCGTAGGGCCGAATTCGGTGAACGGCTCGTAGGTCGGCAGGCCGTAGGCCGACAGAGAGGCCGCGGATAGGGCAAGGAGGATTATCTTTTTCATAGCGATGTTGTTTGTTGATGGTGTTTGTTTTATGAGTTGGTTTTTCTTTGGAATGATGCTTGTTGGTGGTGCTTGTGTTATGAGTTTGGTGCTGTTCAGTGTTGCGCTAACTTTATCGGGACGTGTTGAAATTCCAGCTTGATTTTCATTGATTACGGCTGTGTGGCAGCGGCGTAGGTGGTGTGCTGGGTCAGCCATAAGGCATCGTTGTAATCAGCCGTAGGTTTATTGAAGGTTGAACCAGCACAGGAAACGGGCGAGGCAAAGGCGTCGCCGAGCCATTTATGTATCTCGGCGTGTCCGTCGGCAAATCCGAAACCACAAGCGCGATTGTGAACTTGAGAAGGATTATCGTCCACCCCAATTGAGTTTGGTGTCACCGAGGCCATGAGCACTTCGAAATACTCGTCGTTAATGGTGGCAGGCTTCTCGTCCAGGAAAACGAAGTGTACGTTATCGTCCACATAGAGCATCCAGGCCAGGGTCATCTGCTTCTGATTATTCAAGCAGTAAATGCCTTGCGCTTTCAGCTTCGATTTGCTCAAGGCCGGCAATAAAAGGGCCGCCAGGATGGCAATAATGGCGATGACGACCAGCAGTTCAATCAAGGTGAAGGCGGGGCGAGCCTCCCGGCTCCCGGCCAACCCGCGCGCATTTTGCGCGCGCCGGGCACAGTCTCCCCGAACAGCAATTTGGCCGGAGGCGAGGCGGTCCGGGCAACACGACCGACCGGAATGGACACCACTGGAGGCGATGAATCCGGAGTTCACAGGTCTATGGGCAGTTCTTCTATGACTACAATAAAGGCGAATTGATCAGTTGTCAATTACGTGTACTGCATTCAAAATTGAGTCGTAACAGAATGAGTTTTACCAATTCCAGAGCGCAATGCAACACTTTTTTGCATTTTTTGCGCCTCCGGGTGGTGGATGTTCCAGGCACCAAGGCCAAGGCTGATGAGGCCGAGAATTACCTCGGCGGGGGTGGGGAGGGGGGCTGGCAGGCAGGGAACGAGCTGCCCAGGTTGGCGCAGCCGAGTTTTTGCCCGGGTCAGGGCAGGATTGCAAGCCGGTAAAAGCACTGAGCGAGAGCCGTAAGGCTGTTGGTGATGGTGACGGGCGCGCCGGTGCCGGGGATAGGCGCTCCGAGCGGGGACCAGGAAGCCGCACTCAGGTTGGTTGTGCATTGGAACTGATAGCTGAAGCCCGCGACGGTGGGGCAGGAGAGGAGGAAATTGGTTCCGCTGGCCAGGGCAGTCAACGGCGGGGAGGACAGACCGGCGGACCAAAGGGAAGCGGAGAAGGTCAAGTCATCGATCGCAATGCCCTGTCCCTTGCCGGTCGGATCCGTCATCTGCCAGACGAGCCAAAGGGCGGCGCCCGGGGGCCAGTCGGCAATGGTCTGGTTGGTCACCGCGAGGGAGAGCTGGTTGGCTGGCTGGGTGCCATCCAAGGGGCTGAAAACGCCCGTCGGAAAGGCCACGTTCAATCCGGGCAACGCCGTGCCGCCAGTGGTGGGAAAGGAATTGGTGCCCGTCGGATCGACGAGGCAGGAGAAGGCGAGTGTCTTCGGGCTGGGCTGTTGGCGCCACAATTCGCCGGTATAACTGAGGGTCATCTCGTTGATCGTGTTGGTTGTTTCGTTAATGAGTTTAAGTCCGAAGGCGGTCGGGCCGGTGGAACTGGTCGCCAAGAGGCCGAGCGCGCGATTGGTGGCGGCGCTGGTGGTCGGGCCGAAACTGATGATGCCGCCGGTGCTTTGATCACCGGCGCTGGCGCCCGCTTTCATGGCCAGCGCGGCCGAACCGTACCAGCCGGACATGGTGTTTGCCAGGCCCAGCCCGCCGGCAGCAGCGGCCGAAATGGGAGCGGCGAAATTGAGCGGGTTATCCAGGGAGTAGGTCACACCATTGATCGTCACCGGGTTGGCAGTGTTGACAGTAGTGGTCCCCGGATTGGGCAGCGAATCGAAATTCTGCGTGTAGAGTGCGCCGAGGGCATAGTAGCCGACGGCGTAGGAAAAGGCGCCATTGTTCGGGCCGCCGGGAGTCGCGTAAAAGAAGGCCTGCCGGTTGAAGCTCTGTCCGTCGGGCAAGGAGCCGTAGGAATAATTGGAGGGAATGTTGGCGTAATCCACATAATCAAGCACCTGCGGCTGGTTGTCATAGAGGCGGCTCAAAGCGATCGAACCGGAAGCCGGCGGCAAGGTGAAACTGGCATGCAATTCACTCAAGCCAGAGAGCGCGGTTTGGCCGTCGGCAAAGATGACTTCGAACTGGCCGGGATTGACGACGGCACCGGCGGGGAAGGCCCAGTTGGTGAGATTGGCGTAGGAGGAGGAGAGAAACAGGCCGTTGCAGGAAACCACGTTGGTGGTGGGATTGTAAACTTCGAGCCACGGTGTGCGCTGGCCGGCGCGGTTGGTGATGCCGTTGAGGTTGAGCGGCTCGAGCTCATTGATCCAGAGCGGAGGGAAGGCCGGCAAAGTGGTTTCGGTCAAATTCGTGGCATCCGGCGTGGGGGGCGCGGTGGACCAATTGCCTGCGCGCCAATTGTCCTGGCGCGGGTCAATCAACTGCAACGAGCCGCCCTGGCTGTTGGCCGCCGCCGGCCAGGGGGGCGCGGAGCTGTATTGGACTTCCGCTACGACCGCGCCGCCGGGTTGCGCCAGGGCCAGCAGCGTGACGCCATTGGTCGCGAGCACGTCTTCGCCGAATGTGTCGAACACCAGATTTGTCGCCCCATAAGCGGCGGCAAAGGCGGGACCATTGGCCGCCAGGACCAGAAAACCATTGGGAGCGATGGACGCTCCCGACGGGAACGTGTAATTGAGGCCCTGAAATTGCCAGCCGGAGAGATCGAAGGTCAGATTGGACGAGGTGTTGAAAAGCTCGACAAATTGCGCGCCGGGGACGCCGGGGTTGTACATGATCTCGTTGATGACCACCTGTCCGGACGGCGAGGGCGCGCTCCCGGCATAGGCCACCACCAGATTGGTAGCGGCGCCACTAACCGGCTGGCCGTGAATGTCCACGCCATTGATAACTTGCGGGACTGTTGAGGCCGGCGATGAAGGCCAGATTGTCACCCAGGTGCTCGACGCGGGATTGCGGCGCGCTGGTGAAGGCTAAGGGTGCCAGCACGGTCAAAGCCGCCGGTGCGCTGGTGACGGCGCCGTTCACATTGCTCACCACGACCGAGTAATTGCCCGCCTCCGCGTAAGTAATGCCGGCGACGGTCAGATTGGAGGTGATGGAGCCCGAGACGGTTGCTCCGTCGGCCAAGACGCCATCCGACAGGTGGCTGCCATTGAAAAGCCAGCGATAAGCAAAGGGCGCAGTTCCGCCGGCGAGAACAGAAAAGGAAGCCGTGCCAAGGTAGTAGGTGGTGACATTTTGCGGCGGAGAAATAATTCGCGGGTCGGCAGCGGTGACAGTCAGCGTGGCGATGGAACTGGAAACCGACCCCAGGGCGTTGCTGGCTATTACGCTATAAAAGCCGGCGCTGACGGCCGTGACGCCGGTGAGGATAAGATTGCTGGTGGCGGCGCCGGATATATTTGCGTCGTTGGTTAGATTCACACCCCCTTGCTTCCATTGATAAGAGACAGCGGAACCGCCCGCAACCGCCACCGCTTGCAGGGTGACGGTTGCGCCGGCGGCAGCATTCTGGCTGACCGGTTGGCTGGCGAATTCCGGGCCGCCGGTGACGAAACTCCAGGTGGTGCCGATGCGCAGATCGCTGAGAAGGATGGAACCTCACAAAGTATTGCCAGCGCGGTTGTAGAGAAAGAAGTTGGCCGCCTGGCCGACTTCATTGCTGCTGGCCGCCGTGATGGTGATGTTGGTGGTCACGGCGGGCGGCGTGGCGGCGCCAAAACTCGCGGCGGCGGGATCGACCCAGAGATTGGCGTTGTCATTATTGCCGTTGATGCCGAATTCGTAGTCAACAACAACGAACAGGACGGTGCTGGGCGCACGAAAAGTCGGGTCAAAACGCTCGGTTGAGCCGCCGCTGTTGTCGGCAATGCCGAGGGCCCAGTTGGTGGACGCGCCGCCCGTGGCCGAATTGCCTTCGAGGAACAGTTTGAAACATTTCCCGGGGGGAGCTTGAGGTGGATTGATCGCCGGTAGTGGTGTTGTTGAAGCCGCCGAAATAGATCGGTTCGGTTCCCGTGGTGGCCAGATCACCGATGCTCGGCACCTCCAGTAAAAATGAGGCGTAAATCTTGTTGGTCACCAGATTGTTCGTGTCCGCCGCGATGATCCGCGAAAACATCAGGGCGGCGCTGTAGCCGGACGCATTGACCCCCTGGGCCAAGCCGGGAATCAGGACGGCATTGGTGGGGGAGGGCGGTGGAAAAGCGGCCGGGAACCCGGCATAGGTGAGATTGCTGTTGACGCACATGACCTCGTTTATGGAACCGCCGCTGCCTCCGTTCCAGAACGCCCAGCCTTCGCCGAACGCATTGGTTTGGTGATAGAGCGGGGCGCCGTTAGCGTAGGACGTGCCGTTGACAGCCAACCCAACGGCGCTGGAAAAGGGGTCGAATCCGAACAAGGCAAATCCGCTGACGCATTGTCCCAACCAGCATAACAATAACAGCGGCTTCTTCAGGCTAAGCCTAATTTCATTTTGAGTTCAAAATAAGTCAAGTTTAAACAAGTCAAGTTTTTTCTCCCCATGAAATATGTTGTGGCAGAAGACAAGAGAGGCGCCTGGAAGCGGATGCTTGATTGCTTGAGAGGTGATTGAAACCACTGTGGCCGAGGTCATGGAGAGCATCGGCGCACGCGTTGATTGAAGGCGATACTCTGGAAATTCATCGACTGCTGCATAAAGCATTTGACAAACCCCTGTCTTTTCGAGCACGCTAAGCAAAACGCGGCGGTTTTGACGCCGGAATTAAGGTTATGAGCAGATATGACCATCATCCGCATCCAACCCATCGGGAAAAGCTCCCAATACTGGCTTTGACAGCGGGGGCGATCCTGGGGCTGTGCCTGCCGCTCGGGGCTTACCCGCTGCAAACCCTGACGACCAATGTGCAGCCGATAAACGGCACGGACAACGGCGGCGACACCTTTCCGGGCGCGGTGGTCCCCTTTGGAATGGTGCAGTGGAGCCCGGACACGACCCCGTCGGAGTCGGGCGGCTACCTCTATACGGCCACGCAGATCGTCGGGTTCGGCCTTGATCACCTGAGCGGGGCGGGTTGCGCTTACGGTGGGGACTTTGCCTTCACGCCTATTCCGGGAAGCGTGACAAGCTCGCCGGCCACCAAAGGCAGCAACGGGAAGACCACTTTTGCCTCGTCCTTTTCGCACGCGAACGAAATCGCCACGCCCGGATACTACTCCGTCCAGTTCATTAATGGAATTCTCACCGAGCTCACCGCGACGACCAGGACGGGGTTTGGCCGATTCACTTACCCGTCCGGCCATACCGCCAGCATGGTCATAAACGCCGGAAGCGGCGCCGCAGGAACCATTAACGCCTCGATCCAGATCAACACCAACGGACAGGAAATCAGCGGTTGGACGACCGAGGGCGGTTTCTGCGGCTCGGGTGAACATCCGACGTTATATTTCGATGCGGTCTTCGACCATGCCTTCGCCACGTACGGCGTGTGGAACGGCACGAATTTGACGGCCAATGGGACGAACGTCACTGGAGCGCAGACCGGCGTTTACCTCAGTTTCAATTTGCCGAGCGGCGGCGTTGTGCTGGCGAGGACGGCGCTCTCCTATGTCAGCGTCACCAATGCCCAGGCCAACCTGCAGGCGGAAAGTCCGGCTTCCTCGTTCACGAGTGCCGGCTTCAATGCTATGGCGAGCGCGGCCAGCAACAGTTGGAATGGCTATCTGAACAAGATTCAGGTGAGCGGCGGGACGCCGGCGGACACGGCGACCTTCTACACGATGATGTACCACGCTTTGCAGGCACCCAGCGTGGTCAGCGACGTCAACGGCCAGTACATGGGCTTCGATGGTCAGACGCACACGACCTCCGGATACATCAAGTACGAATTCTTTTCCGGATGGGATATCTACCGTAACGAGTGCCAGTTCTTGGCCATGATGGATCCCGCGCGCGCCAGCGACATGGCGCAGTCGCTCGTGCAGGATGCTCACGATGGCGGGGCGATGCCGCGCTGGAGCGTTCCCAATGGGGACACGGGCGTGATGATGGGTGATCCTGCTACGCCGATCATCGCTGGCCTATATGCGTTCGGCGCAACGAATTTTGACACGGCCTCCGCTCTGGCGGCTATGGTGAAGGCGGCTGTTAATCCGGCGACGGAGGCCCTGAACGGAATCCACGAGCGGGATGCCGAGCGCGACTATCTGAACCTGGGCTACGTTCCGGAGTTTAAGATTGGGGGGTACGGACCGGTATCGATGACTCTGGAGTATTGCAGCGCCGACTGCGCCCTGGCCCGTTTCGCTCAGGCGCTCGGCGACACCACCAACTGCACGTTGGCGATGAATCGCGCCCAAAACTGGCGCAACCTGTTTAATACCAACTCCGCCTACATGCAGATGCGGCGTTCCGACGGCCTCTGGTCGCCCGGCTTTGTCATCAACAACGAGAGCTACGACAACTATCAGGGCTACGTCGAGGGCACTGCATCCCAGTACACTTGGATGGTGCCATTCAACCTGGCTTCGCTCATTGATATGATGGGAGGCCCGCAGGCCGCGTCAGCCCGTCTGGACACCTTCTTCACGCTCCTCAACGATGGAACCGGTTCCCAGTACGCCTATATGGGCAATGAGCCGTGCTCGGAGACGCCCTGGATCTACAATTCTCTGGGTGAGCCTTACAAGGCCTCGAGTGTTGTCCGGCAAATCATGACGCAGCTCTATTCGACGGCCCCGAGCGGCTTGCCGGGCAACGACGACCTGGGGCAGATGGCGTCGTGGTATGTCCTTGCGGCGCTCGGCCTGCATCCGGAGATCCCGGGTGACGATGTTCTGGTCCTGAATGGGCCGCTCTTTCCGCAGGCCGTCGTCCATCTGACCGGTGGCGACGTGACCATTACCGGCAGCGGAGCGGGAGACAACGCTCCCTATGTACAAAGCTTGACGGTGAACGGCCAGGCGTCCAGCGCGTCCTGGATCCGTTTCGCGAACATCGCCAACGGCGGGACGCTGGCTTTCACCCTGGGGACCAGCCCGAATACAAATTGGGGTTCAGACCTTTCCATCGCACCGCCTTCCTATATGGATGGAATGACTGCGCCGCTCGCGCAGACCTATTTCTGGGGAACCGGCCTGGAGTCGGGCGAACCCCAACTCGCTTGGACCAACACAGTAGATGCTGCGCCATACCCGGCGGGCGGCAGCACCAATGTCGGCCCCATTCTCAGCAGCTTGTCGGGACCGGAGCTGGGGGCCAGAAACGAGAACAGCCAGAGTGGCACCAACGAGATCATGTATTCAGGAATGGCGCTGGGAGGGGCGTCCGACTATGCATACATGAAGGCCTTCGATCTTAGCGGCCAGAACGTCACCATCTCCCCCGGGATGCACTTTTCCTACTGGGTCTTCCCGCAAAGCCATACCAATGACAGTCTGGCGGCGGGGAGCAACAGCGTCTATGTGGCGCTGGATCTGATCTTTACGGACGGAACGAACCTCCGGGATAGCAGCCTGACGGACCAACACGGCGTTCGTGTAAATCCCACCAACCAAGGCGGCATACTGGTGCTGGATACCTGGAATTACGTGACGGTCGATATGACACCCCTGGCGGGCAAGACCGTAAACCGAATCGACCTGGGCTACAATCAGCCCGGCAGTACGGGAGGGTATCGCGGCTATGTGGATGACGTAGCCTTCACCACTCCCGCAAATTGGTTCCCAGACAATCTGGCATTAAACCAGCCGGCGAGCGCGGATAGCCAGCAGGCCGGCAATCCAGCCAGCAGCGGCAATGACGGGAATACGGGAACGCGCTGGAGCGCTAATGACGGCAACGCGAATCATTGGTGGCAAGTGGATTTGGGCGGCATCTGCAACCTGACGGGAGATGAAGTGATCTGGCAGATGAACGGAGTGGTTTACGATTACACGGTGACCGTGTCCCTAGACAATGCGAATTGGACAACGGTGGTTAACAAGACGGCGAACACCAGCACCGCCCAGGATCAAGCGGACGTGTTCATGGCCAGCGGGCGTTATGTGCGGATCACAGTGACTGGGCTGCCTGCGGGCGGCTGGGCCAGTTTCGATGAATTCCGGGTGTTCGGGACGGTAGTAACACCGCCGCCGGTTCCGACGGGGCTTGTGGCGTTTGGAGGCTACGGGTTAGCCACCTTGAATTGGGCGGTTTCCGCGGGGGCGACGAGTTACAATGTGAAGCGTTCGACGAGCAGCGGCGCGGAGACAACCATCGCCAGTCCGACCACAACGAGTTACACTGACACGGGATTGGCCAACGGCACGACGTATTACTACGTGGTTTCGGCCGTGAATTTACTGGGACAGAGCGGCAATTCCAGCGAGGTGAGTGCCACGCCGGTCACACCGATGCCGGGTTCCTACGAATCCGCGGTTGTGGCCGATAACCCGCTGGCCTATTGGCCATTGAATGAAACGAATGGCTCGGTCGCTTGCGACCCGGTCGGCGGTCATAACGGAACTTATGTCGGTGGTGTTACCCTTGCCCAACCGGGTGTGCCATTGTTGGGCTTCGGCTCTCCCAGCTACGCCGTGCTCTTTGACGGAACGTCGGCCTACGTGGACATTCCCGAAGGCCCGTTCAACATCACCAATGCCATTACCACAATAGCTTGGGTTAATGTTCCAGTCACACCCCATTTTTCGGGAATAATGGGGCACGGCGATAGTTCCTGGCGCATGAGCGTCAACGCCAGTGGCGATCCGGGCGCTTCTGATGCCAACAAAGGCGACGCGACCAGTCCAACCTCCATTGCTGGCAGCGGTTGGCATATGGTGGCTTATACGTACCCCGGAGTTCCCAACGTCAGTAGCAATGGCTCGCTCTACGTGGATGGCGTGCTGAAGGCCAATAACACCGTTCCTACGCTGGCCGGGAACGGTCTTGATGTTTGGATTGGCGGCTCGCCCGACTATGGAACGGCACGGTTGTTCCCTGGCAGCATTGCTCATGCGGCCATCTTTAGCAATGCTCTCTCGGCCGCTCAGGTGCTGGCGCTCTATGATGCGAGTTTGGTTGCTCCACCCGTCACGTTAAAGATCGCCCCGGCCGGCACGGGGAGCCTGACTCTCACGTGGTCGCAAGGCACGCTCCTGCAATCCACCAATGTAATCGGGCCGTGGACCACGAATACGGCGGCTTCGCCTCGCACGGTTGTGCCGACCAATTCCCAAATGTTCTTTAAGGTGCTGGTGAATTAGGCCCTGAGCCAGCGCGTGTAATTTTGAATCGCAGAACGGCACGCGGACAAACCAGTGCCGTCAAAGTCAGGCTCAGGCTCGGTGGGGCCAAGGTGGTGCCATCGTTGAGGCCAAACCTGGGCTGGCGGCAAGGCGTGAGGGGCCGGTGAGGCACAGTTGCGGCGGGGCATGAACGTTGGAGGAATTCTTCGGCGTTGAGCTGATGCGGCGCAAGGGGCGCGGGATTGCGCTGACGGCAGCCGGGGAGCGGCTAAACGTGCTGGCACGGGAGGGCTTTGCCTCGCTGCTGGATTTCAAGAGCGGGTGCCAGGGGCTGCCGGTGGAAATTGTGATCGGGGCTGGGGAGAGCATCATTGACTGGGTGCTAATGCCGCGCCTGGGTGAAGTGCGAAAGAAGCTGCCGAATGTGCGGCTCAAGTTTCTGAACCTGGCCACGAGCGCGGTCGTGCGGCGGCTGGCGGATGGGGTGGTTGATTTTGGGGTGGTGCGGAAGGATGCGGTGGCGCGTCCGCTGCAATGGGCGTCGCTGGGGGTGATGGGGTATTCGCTGTTTGTGCCTGAGGGGCTGCGGGGCGCAGGGACGGGTGCGAAGGCGCTAGAGGCGCTGCCGCTGGCGACTTTGGAAGGGGAAGGGAGCTTTCGAAAGGAGCTTTCAGCTATCGCCCGGAAAAACCGGCTTGGGTTGAAGATGGAGGTTGAGTGCGCATCGTTTCCGCTGGTGGCGCGGGCTGTGGGGACTGGGAGCGTGGCGGCGATCCTGCCGAGCGTAGCCGCGGTGGACCTTGTGCAGCGCGGGGCACAGGAATTGAAGATCGGGATTCTTGACGGGCTAAGGCGCGAGGTCTGCCTGGCGTGGAGTCCGAGACTGCTGAGAATTCGGGCGGCGTTGGACAGGGCGAGCAAGGTTTTTGCGCAGGCGTTTCGGATTTGAGTGGGGAAGCGTGGCACGTGATGCATGATGCGTGACCAATATGGTTTGACCCGGGCAATGGGTCGGCGCAGGATGGACGTGTCATGGCTCGCAATTGCATTATGAGATTGGGATTCGGCTTCGTCCTTTTGGGCATTGTTTCTGCCGCTCGCTCCGCCGATCCAAGCCCCAGCGCGCCGCCAAAGGAAGGCGTGCAAATCAGCCGGTTGGCTGACCGGCTGCGCGTCGAGATTAACGGCCAGCTTTTCACCGAATACTTCTATAAGGACGTGCCCCGGCCCTATTGCTATCCGCTCATCGGTCCGGGGGACGCGGCCATGACCCGCAATTGGCCGATGAAGGACACCCCAGGCGAGGAGCAGGACCATCCGCATCACCGCTCGCTTTGGTTTGCGCATGGGGCGATCAACGGGCACGATTTCTGGTCGGAGCAGAAGGCCTTTGGCAAGACGGTGCATGAGGATTTCCTGGAGGTCAAGTCCGGCAAGAAAGAGGGCGTGATCCGGTCGCGGAACAAATGGGTGGCGGCGGACGGCGTGGTGGTTTGCACCGACGAACGCACGTTGCGATTCTACAACCCGGGCCGCGCCAGCGAGCGGTTGTTTGACTTCGAGATCACCCTGAAAGCCTCGAACGGCGACTTGACTTTCGGGGACACAAAGGAGGGCACCATGGCGGTGCGGCTGGCCGAGACGATGCGGCTGAAAGGCAAAGTGGGGCAGGGCCATATCGTCAACAGCGCCGGTGTGCGCGACGGCCAGACTTGGGGCAAACGGGCGGAGTGGTGTGATTACTACGGCCCGGTCGAGGGCAAGACGGTCGGCATCGCGATTCTCGACCATCCCCAAAACCCGCGCCATCCGACGTGGTGGCATGTGCGCGACTACGGGCTGTTTGCGGCCAATCCATTCGGCCAGCACGATTTCGAGAGCCTTCCGGACAAGACCGCCGGCAACCTCACCGTGCCCGCCGGCCAGAGCGTGACCTTCCGTTATCGGTTTTACCTGCATGAAGGCGACGAGCAGCAAGCGAAAGTCGCCGAGAAGTATAAGCAGTATGTGAAGTAAACCTCGGCAGATATGTAACCCAGCGCCTGCTCCGCTGCGTCCAATGGACAAGACCATGAATAGACTCGACCGCCGCAGTTTCCTCAAATCCTCCCTCCTCACCACGGCCTCCTTGAGCCTGTTCCCGGCGCTGGGCGCCGACAACAGCACGAAGCGCAAAGCTCAGGCGCCCGTCGCTTCGCCCGCGACCGGCGCGAATGACGACATCCGCTTCGCCGTCGTTGGGTTTGGCGGGCGCGGCTTGGACCACATCCGAGGCTTGCGCGAGGTCAAAGGCGCCCGGATGGTCGCGCTGTGCGACGTGGACCGCGCTACCCTCGACCGGGAGGTGAAGAAATACCGGGACTTGGGCGAGCAGATCGAAAGCTACACGGACATCCGCAAGCTGCTGGAGAACAAAGACATTGACGTCGTGAGCTTCGCGACGCCGAATCACTGGCACGCGCTCGGCTCGATCTGGGCAATGCAGGCCGGGAAGGATGTCTATGTCGAAAAGCCGGTCTCGCACAACGTGTGGGAGGGACGCCAAATGGTTGCGGCGGCCCGCAAGCTCAACCGCATCGTGCAGGCCGGCACCCAGTCGCGCTCCAGCAGCGGCATTACCGAGGGCATCCAGTGGGTGCGCGAAGGTCACATCGGCAAAATCCTGCGCGCGCGCGGGCTGTGCTATAAGCGCCGCCCGAGCATCGGCAAGGTCGATGGCCCGCAGCCGATTCCGCCGGGCATCGATTACGACCTGTGGTGCGGGCCGGCGCCGAAGGGACCGCTGATGCGGAAGAAGCTGCACTATGATTGGCACTGGGTCTGGCCCACCGGCAACGGCGACCTGGGGAACCAGGGCATTCACCAAATGGACATGGCGCGCTGGGTCCTGGGCGAGACGGCGCCTTCGCCGCGGGTTTTTAGCGTGGGCGGACGGCTGGGCTACGTGGATGACGGGACCACCCCCAACACCTTCATCGTCTTCCACGATTACCCGACGGCGCCGCTTATCTTTGAAGTGCGCGGCTTGCCGGCGGGCGCCGACTCCAAGAGCATGGACAAGTATCGCGGGGTGGACATCGGCATCGTCGTGGATTGCGAGGGAGGCTCGATGGTGATTCCAGATTACACCAGCGCGAAGATTCTGGACAAGGACGGCGTGGAGATCAAGAAATTCAAGGGCAGCTCCAGCCACTACGCCAACTTCCTCGAGGCAGTGCGCAGCCGCAAGCAGAGCGACCTGCACGCCGACATCCTGGAGGGCCACCTGTCCAGCGCGCTGTGCCACACGGGCAACATCTCCTACCGGCTCGGCACGACCGGTTCGCCCGAGGAGATTCGCGAGGCCCTCGAGGGCAACAAGGACCTGACGGAGGCGCTTGGCCACATGGAACAGCATCTGGCTGCCAACAACGTTGATCTCAAGAAGACGCCCGCCACGCTGGGCGCAGTTCTAAAGATGAACCCGCAGACCGAGCGGTTCATTGATAATGCCCGGGCCGATCAAATGCTTACGCGCGAGTACCGGAAACCCTTTGTGGTGCCGAAAAGCGCCTGAGACCAGGCTCGGGCGGTTAGCCGAGCGGTTTCCTCAACGGCGTCGGTTCGGATATTCTCTGGTTCTCAGAGGTCAGCGCCGGCTGCCGCCGGCGGCTGCTCAGGCAGGAGTATCCGTGAAAGGTTGTCGTTAGTTTTAACGACATGCCGGCGGCAGGCCGGATATGTATGATGTCAGTTGTTAGCAGCCCGAATTAGCGAATACGTGTTGCGGAAGCAAACACGGTTTGGGCTTGAGCCCGCTGCCAACTAATAAACAATTATGAGATCGATCGAATCAGCCATCAAACTCGGAGCCCGCGCTGCCCTGCTCTCAGTGGCCGCCTTTACACTTAACCTTCAACCCGCCCAGGCTTCAACGGTACTGGTCGAGTCGTGGGAAAACACGCTGGATGGCTGGACGGTGAGCGGGGCCGGAGTTGGCTCCTACAGTTTCAGCACCACGCAGGGCGTGACGGACGGGTCCTACAGCCTGGACCTGACCTACGCCAGCAGTCCGACTTACGGAACGCCGATGTATTCGGCCTACAGCTCCTCCTTGACCTCCACTCTCGCCAATAATCCCAGTGTGTCGCTGGATGTGTACACCCCGCCGGCTTCCTTTGGTTATTACCTTCAAATACAACTGTGGATCAACAATGCGGACACGGGATATTTCCAGGATGGCGCCTACATTGGCACGACAATTGGTTCCGAAACCACCATCACCTTCCCGGTCCTTCCGCCCGCCCTGGTGGCGACTCTAGCTGCGTCCAGCAACCCGACGCAGATCGGCTTCCAGATTGGCGGCGGCGGAGCCAGTGACGTGTTTTTGGATAACCTCCGGGTGCAGGAAGTGCCCGAACCAGGCACGCTGGCGCTGCTGGGCTTGGGTGCGCTGGGCCTTGTGGGGTTGCGGGGCCGCAGGTAAGGGAGATTTCGCATTGGCGGTTTACGGCCCCGCCGGGATTGGGTAGCGCGAGCTGAGAGGCTCGCGTTTTGGTTTTCAGGGAGGCTGGTTTCTTAATCCCTGTGTAACGCAAGCGTCTTGAGTAGTACCACTCGGCCCAACCATCCATTGCTGAGGCAGAACTTGCACCTGCATGCATGTCAAAGCCCGAAGGCGGCCACGACGTCCTTTTCCACTAGGGCATGTCCCTGAAAGAAATTGATGTAGTTGGCGTTCCAGCGCACGAGCAACTGCGCGTTTTGCGTCCGGGCGGTGAACCCGAAGAAAACGTCGCCGGGGTTAAGGTCCGACGCTTCGGGGCTTTCCACTTCGCGAAGGGTGGCTTGGAAGAGTTCGCTGACTTTGGCGGCGATGCCATCGAGGTTGACGGTTTGGCCCCACCGGACGGCGGCGGCTTGTGGCGGGCTGAGCGGAGTTAAGGGCTGGAGCGGCTGAAAGAGCCACCAATCCCCGGCTCCGGGCTTTGAGCCGCGGACCAGGAGCGCCTTGGTTCCTTGGTCATCGGACAGGAGATATTCGTGGCGGTCGAATTTCCGGTCCACCATGGCCATCTCGACCAGCAGATGACTCTGAACCTGGAACCGTGTTCCCCCCAACGTGCCGGTCTGTCCGACCGCCAGCGGCGAGGCGGGAGCGCCCGTTCTCACGATGGCCGGCGGGCGGCGACTCGAGGTGAAGGAATGCAAGCCAACGACCACGAGAATCACGACAACCAGGGCGCCAACCAGTCCCGCCACCAGCCCTGAAAACCGGCGGTGGCCGCCCGGCGCCGGGAACAAGCGGCTGAAATCAACGATGCGCACGTTAAACGCGGAGGACACGGTCGTTTGCGACAGGTCCAGCCCCTTGTAGAACTCGACTTCCTCGCCGGTCCAGCTCACGACGATCATGGTGTTGCCGGCGACAGCGTTGAAGTAATGGGCGACATCGCCGACTGCTTCCGGCGCTTTGCCTTCGATGGCATAGACGCGCGATGTGGACACCAGCCGGACGAACATTTGCGTGCCGTCGAAATTCAACGGGTCGCCGGCGCGTTTGTTGGCGGCCTCCGCGGCGGTCATCGGGTGTTCCGGCTCGAACATTTGGAACAGCCGCCATTCGCCGCCGTGCTCGGTTTCCTCATAGACCAGCGTGGCCGCTTCTCCGCCGTCGCTTTCCAGATTGAACTCGTTCCAGTAATAGGTTTCGCCGTCTTCCTCCTCGCCCAGCACCACCCGGCCCACAACGCGGTATTGTCTGCCGGAAAGATTGCCGGTCATGCCGATGCGGATGGGAGTGGGGTTGCGGTAGCTCAAGGGAAATGGGGGTTGGGGTGTCTCACCGGAAAAAGTGCGGCACGAACCGGCTCAGGTTTCCCGTGATGCGGCGTGTGTCTTCGCGAATGCCCAGGCCGGCCGCCTCGTGGTCAACCACCCAGACGCCGAAGACGGGCCGCTGTCCGTCGAACTCGAGCATGGTCGCGGGCGCCTGATAGACGTGGCCCTCGTGGCCGTAATCGCCGCTGGTTTCCTCGACCACCACGCCGCCTTCAACCCACGTCACGTTGCTGCCCTCGCGGCTGAGTTTGGGTTTGCGGACGTAGCGATCGCCCAGCGGCGCGGCCAAATCGTAGGCGGGCAGGAGGTTCGGGTGCCCCGGGAAAAGTTCCCACAGGATGGGCAGCAATCCCTTGTTGCTCAACAGCATCTTCCAGGCGGGCTCGATGAAGCGGACGCAGTCCTTCGGGAGGTGCGCTCCGAATTCCTCGTGCCAGAGCCATTCCCAGGGATAGAGCTTGAAGCAATGTTCGAGGCGGCGGTTCTCCAGGTCCACGAAACAATCCTGGCGCCGGTCCCAACCCATGTCTTCGATATGGACCGGCCAGGTCTGGTGGCCGGCTTGCTCGCAGGTGTCGCGCAGATAAAGCACCGTCTGCTCGTCCTCCGGGTGCTCCTTGATGCTGCTGAAGTGGATTGTCGTGGCCGGGCAGCGTCCCCACGCCGCGATGAGCCGCTCGTGAATCGAGTTGAACTGGTCCGCGCCGGGGTGGAGGTCCTGCAGCCAGAACCACTGCGCTACTGCTGCCTCCACCAGAGCCGTGGGAGTGTCGGCGTTGTATTCGAGCAGTTTGGGCGGCGTGCGCCCGTCGAAACTCAGGTCAAACCGTCCGTAGAGGCTGAAATCGTCGCGTTCCCAGGAGCCGAGAATGGTGGGGATGGCCAGCTCGGGGATGCCCAGCCGGGGCCACCACTCATTTTTGATCACCGCCTCGGCCGCCTCGATGCACAGGTAATGCAGCGTGTTGGCGGCGGCTTCGAGCACATCAACTTCTTTGGCGCTCAACTCGTAGGCAGCGGATTCGTCCCAGTACGGCCCGTCTTCATGCGAATGATAAGTCAGGCCGATCTCCTCGACTTTCTCCCGCCAGCGCGGCCTGGGAATGGAACGATGCCGTTGCATCACGAGTAGATAGAATGCCACCCCGAGGTGCTGCCGAACCCGCCGCGGACCACATCCGTGCGTTGCGCCTCCGCCTGCTGGACGATGCCGGGGGTCGGCGCGGAGATGTTCGTGATGCTCTGGCAGGCGGTCGCCGACCACTGGCCGCCGTAAAAATACCGCTGCGTTTGCGGATCAAAATGGTTGTAGGGCAGCGAGTACCAGGCCCGAAACGGCGCGTGATAGTATCCCACGCCGGGCACGTAACAGTTATTGGTATAGACGGCGTCGGAACTGAGCGGCGGCGGCTGGTCGGGTCCGCAGCCGGCGAGCGCCCCGGCGGACAGGCCGCCGAGCAACACCAGCCGTATGCTCCGGCTTCGTTTCACGGGCGCTGAACGCCTTCAGCCCAGCATCGAGGCGGCGATAATGATGCACACCCCAAGGATCACCGCACCCCCGATGATGGCCGCCGCGACGTTGCGGTGTTCGAGGATTTCCTTGTTGAGATGGCCGGGGGTGCATTTGTCGAAAATCTTGTAGCCGGCAATCGCCGCTATGATGCCGACCCCCGCGAAGAGCAGCATATAGGCGAGCGCCTGGCCCAGGGATTGGGCGTGCCAGGTGGCCGCCGGCGCCGCTTCCGCCGCGGGCAGCGAGGCCGGAGTGAGGAGAATGGTTAAGGCCGTAAGCCGGAATAGAGCATGGGTTGTCATAAACAATATACTGATCGATGGCACGAATGCTGGCGGACGCGCAACCAGGTTGCCGCGTGCGCCGGCGGATGAATACATATCGAAACCGTTTTAACTCTCAGGCCGGCGGAGCGCAAGTCGCAAGCAACGCTCAAAGCCGGATTTATTTGAAGGCGTGGAAGGGCCCTTTCCCACGGCTTTTCTGGAAGTTGACATGATCACCCGCAGGCTGTTTCATTCCCACGTCGAATGCCTAAAATAATCAAAGATGAGTTCAGTGATTTGCCACTTTCCCGACAGCGCAAATCCCAGTTACGAATGCAGCGGGACCGGCGGTGCGTTTTGTGTGGTGAAGAGACGGTGGGAGGAGGGATGTTTTGTTTGCAGCACTGGGTCGAGAGACGAGAGAAAGCCAGGAGAAGAATGGGAGCAAAAAAGCGCTGGAAGGGAGCGCGCAGTTACAGGCTGGAGCGGGAAATGAAAGCGACCCGGCGACGGCGTCTCAAGTAGCGACCAAGCCAATTCAAATCCCCCCCGATCTGTTTGGGCAACACGCCCACCACGCCAGGGCCAAGGCAGGGTAGTCCTCTGCCCGCCACCGTCCCTCCCGGTGTGCAGAGGACTGCCCGCCCTGCCAAGCGGGCTGAAAGCCTTTTCCTTGGCCAACCCTGCCGCATCGCATAGTTTCGGGCGAACTGGCCGCACTATGACGGACAACCCAAAGTCTCGTTCCGGAGCCGGGCGTTTCCTGCCCCGGATTGGCTCGCCCGCCTATCACCTCATGCTGACTGGCGTGGCGATTCTGATCCTGGGTCCGCTGGGCGGGGTCTCCGCCGCGTTCATGAACTTCTCCATCGGCTTCTTCATCGGCGGCCAGGTGCTGGCGGGGATTCTCGGCAGCACGGTCACGCTGCCCTACGGCCCGGAAGGGCGGCACGGCGCGAATTACATGCAGACCATGGCCGCCTCGGTCGCCGGCATGTGCGGCATGGCCGTGTTGGTGCAGGCAATGGTCTGGCTGGGATTACCCGAGCCGCCCGCCTGGAAACTCGTCCTCTATTTTATGTCCATCGGAATGTTCGGCGTCGGCATCGGCATGCTCTACACCCCCGTGCTCGTGGACCGGATGCAACTGGCGTATCCATCCGGCTTCGCGGTGGCCAACATTCTCCGGGCGCTGACCGACAAGAATCTGCTCAAGCGCTCCGTTGCCAAGCTGGGGGGCGGCATGTTGGGCGGCTACGCCGGCGGACTATTCTCGCTCAACCTGCCATCGCTTGCCCGCCTCGGACTCACGCAGAAGGGCATCGGCACGCTGGAAAGCCTGAGCATTTCCACCTCGACGTTCGGCGCGGGCATGATCGTGGGCGCGCGCATCGCGATTCCGGCGCTGGTCGTCGCGCTCATCGGCAAATGGCAAACGCCCTGTCTGGTCAGCATTGGCTGGCTCAAGGCAGACGAGCCGTTCCGCAAGATAGGGTTTATCATTTCGCTCGGCACCATTCTCGGGGCGGCCATCCTGGACCTGGCGCTGATCCTCCTCCAGGCCGCCCGCCGGTTCCGACAACAGAGCGCCGAGCCGGCCAAACCAGCCGAGGACTGGAAGCGGGTCAACGTGTTGCGCCTGGTGTTGTGGGTCGCATTCTGGGGAGCGGCGACGGTGTTCCTCGGCAGCGAGGTGCTGGGCCAACCGGTGTTCTTTCTCGCCGTCGCGGTCGGCCTCTGCTTTCTATTCGTGTTGGTGAACGGCATCTCGCTGGGCATCTCGGACTGGAACCCCATCTCGAGCGCCTTCGTGCTGACCGTCTTCATCCTCGCCTCGCTCGGGCTGCGTGACCCGGGCGTCGGTTTGCTCTGCGCTTCGATCCTCCTGATCGCGTGCAGCGAAGGGGGCGACATGCAGCAGGACCGCTCGACCGGCTGGCGCCTGGGCACCAACCGCATCGTGCAATTCCGCTATCAGGTGATCGGCATCGCTATGGGCGCGGTGCTGGCGGTGGTGCTGGCGAAGGTGTTCATGCATTCATACAACGTGCTGCGCGTGGATCAGTTCAGCCACCCGCACGCCGAAGGCGCCCAACAATGGCAATCGGCCATGACCTACAAGATCGTCGGCGCGCTCAAAGGCATCACCCATCCCCAGCCTCACGTGATGAAAGCGCTGCGGCTCGGCATCTTTCTTGGCCTGCTCATTGACATCGCGCGCAAGCTGATCAAGCGCAACCGCGGCTACCAGCAAGCCGTGAAGAGCTCCCGCGCGGGGCGCGCTGCCGACTTCGTGCTGGACGCCGTGGTGCTGCCCAGCCCGTACGCCTCGTCGTTCGGGGGGTTTGTCGAGCTGCCCACGGTGCTCTGGTGGACGGCTGGCGGCGTGGGGGCGTCTCTGTTCGACCTCGTCCAGGCCAAGGTTGCGGCGAGCCGCCCTCAACTGGCGAACGGACAATTGCCCTCTGACATGAGCACGATGTCGCTGGTGGGCGGCGGATTAATCGCCGGCGATTCGCTCGCCGCCCTGAGCGTGGGGCTTTATGGGCTCTTGCGGACCGTGCTTTAATATGAGCCAGCAAACCACCTCGCCCCCGGCTCCGCCGCCAGACGAGACTACACTCGCTGATGTGAAGCAGCTTGGCCTCTGGGCGGCCATTGCCAGTCTCAGCTACGTCTTCTGGGTCTGCGGCGCGATGGAGATGGTCGAGCGCCTGGCCTTTTACGGCGTCCGCACGGTGTCCACGCTCTACGCGACCCGGCCCAAATCAACCGGCGGACTCGGCGTGACGATGGCGACGTTCGGCACGCTGCTGCTGTTCTGGAATCTCGTCCAGTCGCTCATCCCGATTTTCACCGGCGGCTTGTGCGACCGCTACGGTTACAAGCGGACGATCTTCGCCTCGACGGTCATCAAGACCTTGGGCTATCTCGTGATGGCGTGGTTTCCCAGTTACCTGGGCTTCTTCGCGGGGGCGATGCTGCTGGCGACGGGCACGGCGATCTTCAAGCCAGGGGTTCAAGGCACGCTCATCAAAGCCACGAACCGCCGCAACAGCTCGATGGCCTGGGGCATCTTTTATCAGACCGTGAACATCGGCGGCTGGATTGGGCCGCTTATCGCGCTGCAAATGCGCCTCCTGAACTGGAAATATGTCTTTTACATCAACGCCGCGGTGATCTGCTGCAACTTCCTGCTCCTGCTGACCTATCGCGAGCCCGGCAAGGCGGAGCGCCTCGCTCGCCAGCAGCGCCTCCGCGCCGGCGCCGAGAAGCAGCGCAGCCTCGCGCGCGAGGCGCTGGCCGAACTTAAGAAGCCCCACCTTGCGCTCTACCTCGTCATCTTCTCCGTCTGGTGGCTGATGTTCCCCATGCTTTGGGACGTGCTGCCCAAATACATCGAGGACTGGGTGGATACCGCGCCGATGGTGCGGTTTCTCTTCGGCGCGGGCGGGGCGCACAGCGGGTTTTGGAAGTTCTTCCTCGGCATGGACGACAACGGCCAAACCATCCAGCCGGAGGGCATCGTCAACATTAACGCCGGCATGATCATGCTCACCTGTTTTCTCTTTGCCGGGCTGAGCGCGAAGATGCGCGCCACCAACAGCATGTTGGCGGGCACCGTGCTCCTGGTCCTCGCGCTCACCCTGTTCGGCGCGACCAATATGATCGGGTTCGCCGTGCTGGCCATGATCATCTTCAGCGCGGGCGAAATGCTGGCCAGCCCCAAGTTCCTCGAGTTCCTCGGCAACATCGCGCCGGCGGACAAGAAGGCGATGTGGAACGGGTTCTCCCAGGCGCCCATCCTGATCGGCTGGACGATCGAGGGCAAACTCGGCCCCCAGCTTTATCACATCTTTTCGTCCAAGGATGAATTTGCGCGGCAGTTGCTGGTCGAGCGCGGCCTCTCGCCCGCGCAGGTGTCCGCACCGGCGCTGCCCATCGGCGAAGCCTTCAGCAAGCTCGTCCAGGTGACGGGTGAAACTCCCGCGCGCCTCACGCAGGCCCTCTACCAATCGCACCACATTGGCCTCACTTGGTATGTCTTTGCCGCCATCGGCGTCGCCTCCGCCGTCATGATCTACTTCTACGGCCAATGGATTCTGAAACTCGCGAGACGCGAAGCGGCCAGCAAGGGTTAAATGAGTTGAAAGAGTGAAATGAGGAAACCGCGTTGGTCCGCTTCCCCATGTAACCTGTTTAACCCATTTAACCCATTTAACCCATTCAACTGCTTCGCTTGCGGCTTATCCCGCCAATACGTTCATCGCCTCCTCCAGCGTCTCGCAGGTCACGATCTTGACCTGCCGGCGGTAATGGAAGAGGGAAAGGATATTCAAGCCGATGTCCTTGTGCGGGTCGGGAATGACGCGCACGACCATCTCCACGCCGTTCTGGTTGCACAGGTCCATCATTCGTTCGATGTACGGCACGCAGGCGAGGTCCATCGAATCGAGGCCGCTCAAATCCCCCAGCAACCGGAAGCCCGGGCGCACATCGGCCAGCAGTGCCGGCGCCATCTCCGCGACACCCTTCGTGTCTTCCGGTCCGACGTGCTGCGCGTAACTGATCTTCAGCAGATTCTTAGACTTATCAACTTCAACCTGAAACATAATGACTCACTCCGCGACCCGCCATTGGCCGCCGCCTGAAACTACACCGAATTCCCGGCCTGGGGAATTAACGATTTCGGCACATGGGGTGAACACCCCATAGCGGATATTGTAAACCGCGGTAATGTTTGCGCCCAACGAGAGTAACATAATAAGAGTAGCTCTATGAGAGTAATGCTAAGGAATAGAAGGACAGGGTTGTATTACGCAAGCTGCAATCAATGGGTTTCCGACCCGGACCGGGCGCTTGATTTTGACGAGATCGAGCACGCCGGGCAACTCGTTTTCGAGGAAGGCGCGGCAGAGTTGGAGGTGGTCGTCCGTGACGAGGATTCCCATTGCGAATTGGCGTTGCCCGTCAGACTGGCCTTGCCCATGAGGCGGGCATTGGCCGTGCGGCGGGAATGGCAGCGCGGAGAGTTGGCAGGTGTGGCCGCTTAGGGGGTGTAGTAAAACGGGTTGGGGATTTTGAAGGCGCGCTCGGCGTATCCGCCCGCCAAATCACTCTCCTGATCGCCGAGGTTGGCGATGATGTGGAAGCCTTGCCGGGTGATCTCCCGCCGCGCGCCCGTCTTGAACGGGGCGAGCGACTTTTCCCGGTCGGATTCGGGCCGGAAAAAGAAGCCGTCCGGCTTCACATACCCGGCTTCGGCCAGGGTCGCCCGGGTCCGTTCCGCGAGCGCGGTGCGGCGGCCCGTCACGAAGAATACCTTCACACCCAAGTGCTGGCTTTCGCGGTAAAGGTCCAGGATCGGCGCAAGGGGCGGGTCCACGTGGCCGTTGACCCAGGCGACAAACATCTCGTCCTTGCGGGCGAAGTCATCCTTTAACAGCCGGCCCCAGGTCGAAACCGCGGTGTCATCAATGTCCAGCACGACCGCCAGGTTGGGCTGGCCCGAAGCCGCCCGTTTGCGGATGTAGTTTATTGCCCGGTTGGCCACGCGCCGCACGTCTGCGTCGTATTGGCCCGAATCATGGTACCGGATCATCGCCTGTTTGTGAACGTAAAGATTGGTCGGACCGGCGCAGCCCGCCAGCACCGCGAGAGCGGCAAGGGCAAAGAGGCCGGTGGGGCAGGGTGATTGGAGTTTCATCTTGTAGTCCTAACCAATTATCCGGGTGCCGGTCCTGCCGGCCAAGGCGGCGGGGAGGGCTGCGGGACAGGTGATGAGCGCCTCGCGGCCACCGGCTTCGAGGAACTGGAGGCCGGCCTGGACCTTGGGAAGCATCGAGCCGGGGTGGAAATGGCCTTCCGCCATATACCGCCTGGCCTCGGCGGCAGTCATGGAGTCGAGCGCCTGCTCGTTGGGCTTGCCGTAGTTGAGGCAAACCTTCTCAACGGCGGTGGAGATGACCAGCAAATCAGCCGAAATCGCCTCGGCCAGAACGGCCGAGGCGAGGTCTTTATCAATTACGGCAGCCACCCCGCTCAGATTGCCTTGTTCGTCCGCCACCACCGGGATGCCGCCGCCGCCGGCCGCGATGACCACGTAACCGTCCTTGACAAGGTGTTTGACCACCTCGGATTCGATGATGCGGACGGGTTTGGGCGAGGCAACGACCCGGCGCCAGCCGCGGCCGGCGTCCTCGACCATGGCCCATTTCTCGACGCGCCGGCGGTCCTCCGCCTCGGCGCGGGTGTAGAACTGGCCGACCGGCTTGCTCGGTTTGGCAAAAGCCGGATCGTTGCGGTCCACCAGCGTCTGGGTCACGATGGTCGCGACGGATTTCTTCAGGCCCCGGCGGCAGAACTCGTTTTCGAGGGCCTGCTGAATCTGGTAGCCAAGCGCGCCCTGCGTGTCGGCGACGATGGAATCGAGCGGCACCTGGTGGAGGAGACCGCGCGAGTGTTCGCTGCGCAGCAGGATGAAGCCGACCTGCGGGCCGTTGCCGTGCGTGATGACGATGTGGTAGCGGCTCTCCAGCAGGTCCGTAATATGGCGGGCGGTCTCGACCACCGCGGCATACTGGTCCGGCACGCTCATGTGCCGGGCGTCCTTGATGAGGGAATTGCCGCCGATGGCGATGACCATCGTCTTCATTCTGATTTCCGCGCTCGGGTCCGCATGAAAGTGAATCTTAGCCCCGTCGGTCCGGTTGGCGATTCAAAAATCGGCCTGGGCGCAATAAACATCGGGTGGGAGACAGTTTTTGCTTGGCACGGGACTTGCCTTCGTTTATCTTGTAATTGTTGTAGCGCTCGGCCAAACGGCGGCCTTGTCGGCGAGGCGGGCACCAAGTCGTCGAATGCCGGGACAGAACTTGAACAGAGTCTTATGACTATTCTTGATTTGATCAAAGCGACCGTTGTTTGCGGTGCCATAGCCTTCTTCATCTACAGCTATCCGGTCCTCGGCCAGATTGTCCTCATCGGATTCTTAAGCTTGCTGTGGCTTTTGTACGCGCACCAGACGATCGCGCACCTGCGGCGAAGATGAGCGAGCTTGAGGGTTGAGGGTTGGGCGAGAGCCGCCCGCGGAGGACGGCGGGCGCGGGAAGGCAATTCGCCGGCCGCCGGGGTCACGCTGGGGGAATGGCCTGCACTATTCACTGTTCGCCCATTTCCATTCCCGCTATGGTCCCCGCATGGATTTAGAGGCCAACTGGAAGGCGGTTCAGCAGCGGATCGAGGCTGCTTGCGCGCGCGCGGGGCGTGAGCCGGGCTCGGTCACGCTCGTCGCGGTGACCAAGAGTCAGCCGCCGGAAGTGGTCTGCGCCGCCGCCGCGCTCGGGTTGAACCTGTTCGGCGAAAACAAGGTGCAGGAAGCCAAAGCCAAAATCCCCTTGTGCCCGGGCCGGTTGCGCTGGCACATGGTCGGCCATCTGCAAACCAACAAATGCCGCGAGGCGGTGGGGCTTTTCGAGATGGTGCAAAGCGTGGACAGCCTTCGCCTGGCCGAAGAACTCAACCAGCGGGCGGACCAGGCGGCGAAAACGATGCCGGTTTTACTGGAGGTCAACGCCGTGGGGGAGGCGAGCAAGTTTGGGTGCCGCCCCGCCCAACTGCTGGCGGACTTGGGCCGCATCAACGCGCTGCCGCGCCTGGAAATCCACGGTCTGATGACCGTGCCACCCTGGGCGCTCGATCCGGAGAAAGTGCGGCCAGTGTTCCGGCAAATGCGCGAGCTGAAGGACCGCTGTGAGCAGCTTCTGGGCGCCCCGCTGCCTCACCTGAGCATGGGCATGACCGGCGACTTCGAGGTGGCCATCGAGGAAGGCGCGACTATGGTGCGCATCGGCACCGCTCTATTCGGCGCGCGGCCCAAGGCCATCACGTAAGTTTGCGACCCCGAGTCTTCAGGACTCCCCAACCGCTTTTGGGCTTCACTTTTGCCGGGGCTTCCTTTAGGCTGCGACCTGTGACCACAGAAATGTTCAGCCAGGAAATCGCGGAAGCGATGAGAGCGTACGAGAAATACGTCGTTTGCATCAACAAAACCCCGGATGAATTCGAGTCGGCGCTCACTTCCCTGCTGAACAAGGCGATCAAGGCCTATCAGGCGCGCGGGCCGGACCTGCGCCACGGCATCGCCCTCGACAAACAAATCACCATCATCCTCAGCCAGAGCGACGGCCCGCGTCCGCTCTGCGGCATTTACTTCAATCTCCACTCGCCCTACCAGAGGCAGTTGCTGCCCAAGACGATGAGGTCCCTCACGGAAGAGGTCCGGGATGAGGAGCCGAAGTCCGAAGGATAACGAACCGGCCCGGCCCGGCCGTTACTGGCTCCGCGCTTCGTCGCCCACCTCAGCCTCACCGGCTGCCAGATCGGCCACGATGTTGTCCTCCCGCTGCGGGCCGGTGACTTTGACTTCACCGACTTTCAAGCCGCGCCGATAGAGACTCAAGCGCTGTTCCGGGGCCGCCATTTTCCCGAGCGGGAAATTGAGCACCACAAACCGGCCAGGCGCATTGACCCAGACCACCTTGCCCAGATAGGCGTTTTCCGGCGTGACGATCAGCGCTGGGTTGGTGGCGGATACCCCGGCCGGCGCGGCCGGGGTTCCTGCGCGCGGTGGCGCCGCGGCAGGCGACACGGAGGCCTTTCTGCCGGCGCAGCCGGACAGGGCCAGCCCGCAAAGGAGCAGGACGGAAGGCCAGGTTCGCATGAGCGGAGTAATATCCCCCCAGCCAGCGCGGTCAACTCACAAATCCGTGAGGATGGTGTCGCCGTGCTCGTAAGCCGGCGCGCAGCAGCAGAGCAGCCGGAGGGTCTGGCGGCCCGTGTTCCAGAGCTTGTGCTTTTGGCCCGGCAGGATCGCCACGGCGTCGCCGGCTTTGACCTCGCGGACCTCGCCTTCGATGCGGATTCTGCCCCGGCCATGAGTGAAATAGTAAACCTCTTCCGCCTTCGGGTGATAATGTTCCTGCGTGCTGCCCCCCACGGGCAGGCGCGCCTCGGCCAGGCTTTGATTGCGAAGGGCCGAGTTGCGATGCGCCAGCAGCTCGCGAATCTCGGAGCCGTCCTTCGTGGTGAACGCCGGCACGTCGTTGAGGTTCTTAACGTCCATGCCCAGAAGTTAGTAAAGTAAATACTTCTTGCGTGCCTTGCGGAACGCGTCTTCGCCCGCCTTCCAGGAGGCGACAATCTCCGCCGCGGGCGTCCCGGCCTGCAAGGCCTTGCGCGTTGTGTCGGTGCCGTTGACTTTGTCGAACATGGTGAAGCTCTTTTTGGCCTTCACCGCCTCGGCAAAGAGGTCGCGGTCGGCCACCTTCTTCAAGGCTTCGAGCGCATAGAAGTTGATGGCGGTCAGGGGGGCCGCGGCGGGGTCGGTGAAAAAGATCTGCACCCCGCCAATCAACTGGTTGCTGAACATGAAGTAGTAGGGTTTGTAGGTGATGGGCTGGAACCGCACACCCGGGAGTTGGTAGCCATTGAGCTGTTCCGCCAGCTTATGCGGGTCCACCTCGGGCGCGGCGACGCATTCAAAGGGGAGGGTGTAGCCGATGCCGGTGCTGACGCCGCCGATTTCGCCCAACATGCCGGTGGCGACCTGGAAAAGGGCGGAGTCGCCATGCGGCACATGCGGGGAGCTGGGCACCCAGGGCAACCCTGTGTCCCGCCAAACCATCGAGCGTTTCCAGCCCTTCATGGGGACGACCGTCAGGCGGCAGGGCTTCTTGATCCAGCCCTCGCCGTTGATCATCCGCGCCAGTTCGCCGCAGGTCAGGCCATAGACGTAAGGGACATTCCAGTGGCCGACGAAGGAGCGGAATTGTTCCTCGAGCATCGGCCCCTCGACGCGTTGGCCCCCGAGCGGATCGGGACGGTCCAACACGACGAATTCGACGCCGGCCTCGGCGCAGGCCTCCATCGCGACTCCCATCGTGCTGACGAACGTGTAAGAACGGCAGCCGGTGTCCTGCAAGTCGTACACGAACGCGTCCAGACCGCTGAGCATCTCGGGCGTCGGCTTGTGGGTCTTGCCGTAGAGCGAATGTGCCGGCAAGCCGGTGCGGGCATCCACGCGGCTGGCCACTTTGTCCCCCGCCGGCACGTCGCCGTAAATCCCGTGCTCGGGGCCGAACAGGGCCACCAGCTTCACGCCCGGGGCGACGCGCAGCACGTCAATCGTGGAGTCCAGATGGCGATTGACGCCCGAGGGGTTGGTGAGCAGCCCGACGCGCTTCCCTTGCAGCACCTTGAAGTGCCCCGCGGCCAGAACTTCGTTGCCGAGTTTGACTTCGGCCCGGGCGGTCCAGGGCAACGCGAGGGTCAGCATCAAGAGGCTGGATAAGAACGCTTTCACTGCCGGCGAGCTTAGCGGGCTGGCGGCCCAAAGCAAAAGAATTTGCCGCTTGCGTCTTTGCGTTAATTCTGCTGCCTTTTTTTAGGCTAAGTGCCGCGCCACAGGTGGCGCCGGTGGCATTTCCGGCGGGTTTTGGCCACTCCCCAGCCGCTGCCCGCCCGTCCAACCCTCCAAATTGCCCTCAAACAGCCCCCCTCCGCCACTCCCGACGCCCGGCCGCCCGCCAGGAACCAGCCGTCACTCACCCGAATTGTACCCGAATTACACCGGAAGCACTCCCTTGTGCATGGCGGGAACGCAGCCCTTTGAAACCGCCCCACTTCCCTTAACCCACTTAACTCATTTAACTCCTTTAACCCCGTGTAACTCTTGCAACCCCAGCAACTCACGCAACCCCTTTAATCCCGCTCCCGCTCCCAGCCAGTTTCGTGTATTTCGCGAGGTGTCTTTCGAGCCGTTGACCTGCTGTTGGGTGTCCCGCTGGCGGGTTAGCCGGGCGTCCCGCCCGGTGGCCCTGCCCACCTTGGAGACGGGGATGCCGCCCAATCCCCCAACCCAAAGGAGGCCCGCAACCCGGCTTCCAAGTCTGCGCTGCGTCACCCTGCAAGCGCCACGGCCGCATTCAGATCGGCCCGCTGCATCCGAAATCGGGAAAGCGCCTGAGGAAATGCGTCGGTTTCACGAGGAAAACGTTGCCAAAGCTCAAACTGCCGACTGAATTGGGTTTTTGAGGCGCCGCCCGATACCTTGTACGCTGCGCGGCTATCTGCGAGCGGATTCGGGATGTTGTTCGTGTCCGTTCGAGCCGTCAGGACATGCCGTGACAGAGGGGTTGTGGCCGTTCACTCAACCTTCTGCTTATCCAGCCAAGCCTTTAACTCGGAAAGAATCTGGCGGTTCTCAGCAATTTCCTCTTCCGTGCCGTCACGGTTTGGGTCGTGATGCCACTTGTAGTAATACTTTGGCCCGTTGGGACTGTATTCGAGCGCCAACATCAACCGGAAGTTGTGGGCATGTCTTACCGAAGGGTCATCGAAACGCAAACAACTGGCGAGGCCTGGCGCGGCGTGCTCCCCACCGTACATCCGCAGCAGGTCAATGGCCTCATAGTAAGTTCGAATGTTCTCGCCGCCGGCTAGAATGATGGGCTTGACCCATTCCGGCTGCACCGGCCGTCCGGATGCATGCAAGCCCTTCACGGCGGCGATGCGGAGGGCGAAATCCGAGTTTGCCAGACAGTTCGTCAGCACAGCAAAGCAACGTGGGTCACCCAGCCGGCCGAGGGCTTCAGCGGCGGCGTAACGCACAGAATTGCTCTCGTCTTCAAGCAGGGAGCACAGCGGAGCGAAGGCGAGTTCCGAACCCGTCCAGCTCACCGCCCGCGCCGTTTGGATGCGGATGCTGGCATCGGAATTCGTGATTGCTGCCAGTAATACGCGCACGACCCGATCGTTTTGATGGGACTTGCGGAGCGCAGCGCCAGCCAGACCAGCCACGTAATCCTCACCCTGCTTGAGCACGACGATAAGGGCGTCCGCCGCCATGTCACTCGTGAACCGGGCCAACGCGTTGACCGCGGTATAATTTCCAGGGTCCTTTTTGAGCAAGGCGGCCAGGGGCGGAATGATTCGCGGGTCGTTGAGCTCGGCGAGTGCCGTTGCGGCTTCGCCGAGCGCGCCGTTGGTTTCAACAACGCGTCCCCAAGCCTGGATAATTTCCGCAAGCCGCTTGGGGTCAGGCGGCAAAACCGCTAGTTTAAGAACCGTAGTGAGCGGCTGCGCCAAGGGAGCGGTTCGCCTGGGATAATCCCGAAGGTCGCAACGGCAGGTCACCGTATAATCTCCCGGCTTGTCGAAAACACACCGCTCATTGAAGAAAATCCGGGCGGTATAAACTTTGCCGGGGGCAACTGTTTCCTGGGAGACAAACCCATTGGCATCCCACCCAAAATACCGGCTCTTCGCTGATTCGCCCTCCGCGTTGGTGGCGGTAATCGTGAAGATCTCGTTGCGCACGTGGGAGAAATGAAACGGCTGTTCAGCACGATTGCTGAGCACGAACGTGAGGTAGAGCGGCTCGCCGACGATCACACGCGAAGCGTCCGGGATAAAGCCCGCCGCGAGGGCAACCCCGTTGGTGGCATTGGTATAGTCGCCCAGAAACATCGTGGCATTAGCAGGGCTGAGGGCCGCGATTGAGAGCAGCCAAAAGGAGAAGCAGTTTCTCATGAACCATTGGACGGGAATTCGCGGCTTCTCTCTCACGCTTTTTCGCTCCGAACGACTGATGGACGGCGTGAACGCCAGTGAACACACGACAAGGCTGCGACGTCCAGCAGCGAATGAATCCATATCGAGACCGTTCTAACGCTCAAACCTGCGGAGCGCAAGTCACAAGCAAAGCTTCGGCAACCCCTGTATCGGTTCTTCGCTACTTTCGGTGGAATGAAAAAAGCGAAAGCTCCGTTAGGAGCGACCTGTCTATAGTGAAGACCGTCCAAGACACTGAAAAGACCCGTCCTTTAGTATGGCTGGCGGATCAATCGGCGGTGGCGTCGAGCCAATCCGGGTTCTTTTCGGCGTGGTCGGCGATTTCAGTCCAGATCGCTTCCAGCGGGGTCTGGGGTTTCCAGCCCCAAATCTGCGCGGCCCGGCTTGAATCCAGGACCAGCCAGGGGACATCAAGGGGCCGGTTTTTCCTTTCCGCCGCAATCGTGTGGGGCCCGAAGCGTTGGGCGCACCAGGCGCTCAACTGCCACAGCGAGGCGCTCTGGCCCAGGCCGCCACTGACGTTGAGCACGCGAGGCGCATCCGGGCGGGGCTTCTTTATCTGTTGCGCGACCAGCGGGAGCAAGTCGCGCGGATGCAGGCAATCGCGCACCTGACAGCCTGTGCCGTTGAAGCCAATGTACTTCAGCGGGCGTCGCCGGCAGTAGGAGTGAATCCAATAGGAGAAGATGCCCTGGTCGATCTTGCCAAACTGGCCGGCGCCGGCCAACACGCCGCAACGGAGGATGGAGACGGGCAGATCAAAGGTCTCGGCATACTCGCAGGCGAGAAGCTCGGAGGCGCGTTTGGAGCTGCCGTAAAGCGACAACGGGGGCTCGGTCGAGAAATCCTCGGCGACGCCGTTCGGGCTGAAGCCGGGGAGGCGTGGCGCATCGGTGCGCGGGACGAACCGATCGCCCTGGGCGTCCACGGGAATGGCGGCGAGGGCGCGAATCGAATAGACGCGGCTAGTGCTGAGGAGGGTGAACCCGCAGCGCCACTGCTTCAGCAATTCGAGCATGTTGATCGTGCCAACGAGGTTGTGCTCGATCAATTGGCGGCTGGTGCTCTTGCCGTCCACGCCAGCGAGGACGCTGGGGTTGGCGGCGGCTTCGATGATCCAATCGCAGCGAGGCAGGGTTTCAAGGTCGCTGGGGTTGCGAACGTCGCCGTGGCAGAGCGTGATGCCGCGTTGGCGCAAGGCACGGCGATTGGTTTCGCTGCCGGCCCGGACGAGGTTGTCCAGGCCCGCAATGTCCCAATCCGGCCAGCCTTCCAGCAGGCCGCGGGCGAGGGTGCTGCCGACGAAACCACAAATGCCGGTGATTAGAATGCGCATGGTGAGCGGAGGGGCGGACGGGCGAGTGGAGAGTTAAATGAGTTGAATGAGTTAAAAAAGTTAATTGGGTTAAATGGGTTAAATGGTGACGGGAGTTAGATAGTTACAGGGTAACATGGGTTGCAGGGCCAGATGGTTAGAGGGGTTGAGTCAGCCGTTCGCGCCAGGAGGCGACGATTTCCTCAAAAATCTGCGGCAGGCTGCGCGTCAGACGCCATTGGGGGTAGTGCGACTTCATTTTGCGCAAGTCGCTGTAGTAACAGATGTGGTCGCCGCTGCGGGCCTGGTCCAGGTAAGTGTGGGTTTGCTTCCTGCCGGTGCAGGCCCGGGCCATCTCAAAGGCTTCCAGGATGGAGCAGGAATTGTCTTTGCCGCCGCCAAGATTATAGACCTCGCCGGCCCGGGGCGCCTGGTAGAACTCGAACATGAAGCCCGCCACATCCGCCGAATGGATATTGTCGCGGACTTGTTTGCCTTTATAGCCGTAAATCTTGTATTCGCGGCCTTCGAGATTGCACTTGAGCAGGTAACTGAGGAAGCCGTGCAGTTCGACCCCGGAATGGTTTGGGCCGGTCAGACAGCCGCCCCGCAGGCAACAGGTGGGCAGGCCAAAGTAGCGGCCATATTCCTGCACCATGACGTCGGCGGCGACTTTGGAAGCGCCGAAGAGGGAGTGCTTGGACTGGTCGATGGAAAAGCTCTCGGGGACACCGTGCGCAAACTGCGGGTCGGCGTAGTCCCAGCGCCGGTCCAATTCCTTGAGGGCAATGGTGTTGGGCCGGTCGCCATAGACCTTGTTGGTGGACATGTGAATGAAGGGCGACTCCGGGCAATGGCGGCGGGCGGCTTCGAGCAGGTTGAGCGTCCCTACGGCGTTGACGTCGAAATCATCAAAGGGGATGCTGGCGGCCAGGTCGTGCGAGGGCTGGGCGGCGGTGTGGATGATGACGGCGGGTTTGAGGGTTTCGACCAGTTTGAGGACGGCGGCGCGGTCGCGAATATCAAGCTCGTGGTGGGTGAAGCCGGGCAGCGTCCGCCGCAGCCGCTCCTGGTTCCAGCGGGTGTTGCCTTGCGGGCCGAAGAAGGCCTCGCGCTGGTTATTGTCCACGCCGTGAACGGCCAAGCCGCGCCCGTGGAAGAAGACGGCGACTTCCGAGCCGATCAAGCCGGACGAGCCGGTTACAAGACAGTTTTTGTTCATGCAGGTCTTCTTCAGATTAGACAGGAAAAGGTCCGGGTCCGCAAACCGCAAATAGTTCCAGGTCAAGGTCAGCGTGGCGCTTGACGAGTCGGCGCGGTTGCGGTCAAGTTCCCAGCTTGTTGACTATGAAATTGAATTTGACCCGCTCTCTGGCCGGCATATTGGAGCCGGTCTTCGCCATTCGCACGGAAGAGGACCTCGGCATCGGCGATACGGAGGGCGTGCGCCAGATGATTGACTGGTGCCATCGCCACCGGTTGAGCATTCTCCAAACGCTGCCCATCAACGAGATCAGCGACGACAACAGCCCGTACAACGCCCTGAGTTCCCTGGCGATCGAGCCGGCCACCATCGCCCTATCGCCCCGCCACATTCCTGACCTGCCGCCGGCGAGATTCAAGGAGCTGGCCCGGCCGGAGTTGCTGGCTGAGTTGCGCGGCGGACCGGTCAATTATCCCGGGGTCAAGGCGCTCAAGCGCAAGCTGCTCGAGGCGGCCTTCGAGAGTTTCCTCCAGCGGCACTTCAATCTGGAAACCGAGCGCGCCCTGCAATTCCGGTCGTTTCTGATGGAGAACGGGGCCTGGCTGAACGACTACTCCCTGTTTCGCGTGCTGATGGAGGAGAACGGCGACTTCCCGACCTGGGACCGCTGGGCCCCCGAGCACCGTTCGCCGCGCACCGCCCGCACGTGGCTGTTGTCGCTGCCGGAGAAACGCCGCGATGAGCTGATGCGCAAGCAGCTTTTCTTCATGTACGTTCAATGGCTGGCCTTCGGCCAATGGCAGGCGCTCAAGGCTTACGGCGCCGCGCAGAAGGTTTATTTGATGGGCGACATCCCTTTTGGAGTGGGGCGGTTCAGCGCCGATGTCTGGGCCAACCGCCTCATCTTCGACCTCGAGTGGAGCGGCGGCGCGCCGCCGGAGAAGGTCTTCAAGGTTGATCCGTTTACCGAGAAGTGGGGGCAGAATTGGGGCATCCCCAATTACCGCTGGGAGGAGTTGCGCCGGCGCGACTTCGACTGGTGGTGCACCCGCGTCGGCAACATCCAGAAAATCTTCCACCTCTATCGCATTGACCACGTGCTCGGGTTCTTCCGCATTTACTCGTTCCCGTGGACGCCGGACCGGAACGCGGAGTTTCTGCCGCTGACCGAAGCGCAAGCCGCCGCCAAAACCGGCGGCCGCCTGCCGGGCTTCAAGCAGTTCCCGGACGACACCCCCGAGCACAAGGCCGCCAACCAGGCCCAAGGCGAAGAAATCCTGCGCGTTGTGCTGGAGGCTTCGGGCGAGACGACCGTGGTGGCCGAGGATTTGGGCGTCGTGCCCGAGTATGTGCAGCCCACGTTGCAGAAGCTCAACACCCCCGGCTTCCGCATCCCGACGCTCTTCCGCGAGCCGGATGGCCGGTACTCTGATCCGAAGAAGTATCCGCGCCTCTCGCTCGTGCAACCCGCGACCCACGATCATCCGCCGCTGGCCGCCGCCTGGGCCGAGTGCTGGCAGAACATTGACGCCGGCAAGGACGCGGAGACCAACCGGCGCGAACTGCGTTTGATGATGGAGTTCGCCGGCTTGAAGAACGGCGAGCCGCCGCGCGAGTTCACGGACCCGTTGCACGAGGCGTTCACGCGGACAGTGCTGCAATCGCCGTCGTGGCTGGCGGTGTTCCAGATTACCGACGTGTTCGGCATGACGGCGCGCTTCAACACCCCCGGCTCGGTGGCTTCGACCAATTGGTCCCACCGCCTGCCGCTCACCGTCAAAGAGTTGGACGAGGACCCGGTGCTGCTGGAACAGACGGAGATGTTCTCGCGCCTCGCGCAGGAAAGCGGACGCGTGAGCTAACCACTAAACCATAACCATTCAATGCAACCACAGATGGACACAGATAAACATAGATGGGAATTATTCTAAACCGCGCAGTTCCATCGCGAGAACCCGGGCATTGGTCAGGCCTTGTATTGTTCGTCACTGACCTTTTCCATCCAGTCGACAACCTTGCCATCGAGCGCCTCCGCGATGGCGATATGAGTCATCGCCGTGGTTGCCGTCGCACCATGCCAATGCTTCTCGCCGGGCTCAATCCAGACCACGTCGCCTGGCCGGATTTCCTCAATAGGACCACCCCAGCGCTGCACCCTGCCACAACCGGCTGTAACGATCAGGGTCTGACCCAGGGGATGCGTGTGCCAGGCGGTGCGAGCGCAGGGCTCAAATGTGACGATTGCGCCGCCAACACGCGCGGGATCGCTTCCCTTAAACGGTGAGTCGATGCGCACAGTGCCGGTGAAATACTCAGTCGGTCCTTTGCCGGATGGCTGTGAGCCACTTCGTTTGATTTCCATATTTAATTTCCTTTGCTTGTTGGCAACAGTTGTATGTCTCTTTCAGCGACCGGTCATTTGCTCCAGCTTTTCAGGATACCGCGCACCATGCACCGTGATCTTTGAAGCCGCGCTTTCGATGTCACGGAGATCGTCCGGTGTCAGTTCGACTGCAACTGCTCCGATGTTCTCGTCCAGGCGATGCAGTTTCGTGGTGCCTGGGATTGGAACAATCCACGGCTTTTGCGCCAGCAGCCACGCGAGCGCGATTTGAGCCGGTGTCGCCTTCTTACGTTTTCCAATTTTGCCGAGCAGATCAATCAGTGCCTGATTCGCCTTGAGCGCCTCCGGTGTGAAGCGAGGGAGGGTGCTGCGGAAATCGGAACTGTCAAACTTCGCGTTTTCGTCAATTTTGCCCGTGAGAAAACCCTTGCCCAACGGGCTGTAGGGAACGAGGCCGATGCCGAGTTCTTCGAGGGTCAGTATCACTTCTTTCTCCGGGGTTCTCGTCCACAGCGAGTATTCGCTCTGGAGGGCCGTGAGCGGCTGAACGGCATGTGCGCGACGGATGGTTTGCACGCCGGCTTCCGACAGGCCGAAGTGCTTGACCTTTCCCTGCTGAATCAGCTTCTTCACTGTGCCGGCGACGTCTTCGATCGGCACGTTCGGGTCAACCCGGTGTTGATAGAGCAAGTCAATGGTCTCGACCTTGAGCCGCTTGAGCGAGCCTTCGACGGCCTGCTTGATGTGCTCTGGCCGACTGTTCAGGCCCGCCGCACCGGGCCGCGTATCGCTGCCACTGAGGTCGAACCCGAACTTGGTGGCGATCACCACCTGCTTGCGGAACGGCGCGAGGGCTTCGCCGATGAGTTCTTCGTTTGTGAAGGGGCCATAGACTTCAGCGGTATCAAAGAAGGTGACCCCGCGTTCGACGGCTGCCCGAAGAAGAGAGGTCATCTCCTTCTTGTCTTTGGGTGGGCCGTAGGAAAAACTCATTCCCATGCAGCCTAGCCCGACCGCCGAGACTTCCAAATTGCTGTTTCCAAGTTTGCGCTTTTGCATTTTGAACTCCATTTCTTTGTATCTGATTCGGGTACAGACCGTGTCCATCTGTGGTTCTCTTCTGCCTGGCTACGGCTAAGTCGGCTTGAAGAGGGTCAGCAGCATCGAGAACTGCCTGGTCGCTTTGACCGCGTGCGGCAGGTTCGGCGGCATGTGAAGAAAATCGCCGGCCTTCAGGTGGTGCGGTTTGCCGGCCAGGGAAAACTCGCATTCGCCCGACAAGACCTCAACGAGCGCGTGCTGGGTCGAGGTGTGTTCGGTCAATTCCTGCCCCTCGGAAAACCCGAAGAGCACGACCCGCACCGTGGGCGTCCGCAGCAGGGTGCGGCTGACGATGCCGTTGGGCGCAAACTGTGTTTCCTGTGCCAGCGAGATAACTTTCTCGCTGCTGGCGTCCACTAATGGTTGCTCGCTCATGCCTGCAACCTACGCCAGGTTGCCGGTGCGCGCATCCTTTGACTTTGAGAGCGTGTCTGAGAATTCATCCGGCAACCCGCCCGGAGCGCCGGTCTCAGACACGGTCTCAAGCGCAACTGATTCCGGCGCTCCCAGTAGTTCATGGAGAGCGGTCGATCGCGTGTATCAGGCGCACGGCCGCGGCGTCACCCCAGTCGAGTCTCCAAGCGCCATCGCTTTCACGCTGGCGCAGCGTTGCCTCGCGCAGGCGCGAGCCGTCTTCGCCCAAGAGCACGGCTTTCCACTGGCCCTCCGGCAGCCGCAGGAACAGCGGCTCGGGCGCGGCGCCTACCTTGTGGATTTCGATAACATCGCACGCCGCCCGGATGCGCAGGATCAGGTTCTGGAAACGAATCCGGTCCACCGTCAACTCCGGCCAATCCGCCGGAAGCCGTGGGTCGAGCTTGAAACCGTCGGCCCGGGGGGCGAAGCCGAGGAAGCCGTTGAGCATCACTTGCGGGACCATTGCGCTCTCGAAGAACTCCATGTCGAGACCCAGCCCGCCGGCCGTGCCGCCACCTTGCAGGGAGCCTTCGCGGGATCCGTTGTAATACTGGCGATACCCGCCGGCAGCCTGCACTTCATCGAACCAGCGGATGATCTCCTGCAGCCGCTTCCAGGCATTGTCCGGGCCGAGCGTTTTCACCCGCGCCATGAGATCGTGGTAGGAGAAACCCAGCACCGCGCCGCCATCCTGCACCTGGCCGCCCCAAGGGATGCCTTCAGGGTTGCTCCAGGCCCAGAAATACCAGTCCAGATTGCGCTTCGTCGTAGCCCGCGGAGCGAAGCGCCAGTGGTAAATGTCCGGGCCTTGCGCCGTGTCGCCAGCGACGACGCGGTCGCCGTTAAGCCAGCTCATAATGTCCCGCGCGTGTTCGATGGTGGCGAAGTCATAATAGACCGCTTCGCAGTTCAAGAACGTGAACCCGTAGTCGTGCGTCTTGCCTTCCACATCCACGCAGGCCGCAAACCGCGCGGTGGCGGCGCTCCAGAACCGCCGGTTGCCTTCCGCCTTCACTTCAGCGGCGTGGCGTTCGAGCATCGCCGGGTCGAGACTCAAGACACCGCCGGGAATCTGCCACTCCGGGTGCGCGCTGATTTCGCGCTCCACCGTCGCCATCACGCGGGCCGTGTCGTAGTATTGGATCGTCGCGTAGGCATCCAGCCCCCCGAAGGGCAGGATGTCCCAGTAGTTGTTGCCGATGCCCTGGCCGGTATGAATGGTCTTCGCGCCGTCCGCGCCCCGCTCCAGCCCGCTGCGCCCGTCGTGGCCCACCCAATCGGTATAGACGGCCTTGCGCTCCAGCGCATGGTGCTCGGTCATCACGTAGCGCAGGGCGGTGCGCATCCGGTTGATATTGGCGCGGAGAAAGCTCAGGTCGCGCGTCCACCAGAAGTATTTGGCGCAGCCGCGCACGAAGTTTTGGCCGTTGATATTGTGGCGCGTGTCGTATTGCGAGAAAAGCGCCTGGATGACCACGCTGCCCGGGGCGGTGTTGCCCAGCCCGATGCGCAACTGCGCGACCTCGCCCGTCCACTGCGGATGGCGATACATCGGGACCATCGTGTAGCTGATGGCATCGCCTTTGACCGGCTCGAAATACATCCGCCGGGCCGGGCTGAAGTTCGTCAGCGACGGCGTGGTCCATTCGACAAACGGCTGCGCCGCGCCCAGGCCGGTGGCTTGCCAGCGCAGTTGGAGGAAGGGCACTTCGAAGGTGTGGCACTTCCACGGAGGCGCCGTCACGAGGGCGGCGGTGTTGGTGACTTCGATGCGCCAGCCATCCTCGTTGACGCCGGCGTCGCGCGCTCCGGCCAGCGTCCATCCCTCCGGCTTGCTCAAGTCGTTCGGCCGCCAGCCCGGCCCCGCGGTGTTCTTGAACGAGAAATGCCAGCCGCAGCCGCGCCGGCCCTGGTTCCAGAAGGGAAAGGGCCAGCCGAGCTGGTGAGCGATGCTCGCGTGCTGATGCGTGGCCACGTATCCCTCGGGGTCCATGATGCGCGCGGTGAGCGTCTCGGACCACGCCCGGCGCATGGCCCCAGACTTGTCGTCGGTCGTTACGGCGGGCCAGAGCGAGGTGTCGGGCAGCCATTCGTCCCAGAGCGTGGCTTTGGGCCCAGCGCCAGGGTAGTGCAGCCAGAACAACTCGCGCACCGTCGCCATCTCCTTTTCGTGGCCCGGCACCTGAAAGCGGGGGAAATCCTCGGGCGTCGATGCTTGGGCCGCGCAGGTGGTCGCCAGCAGGGCTAAACAGGTTTGAACAATAAGATATGAGCGCCGGTTCACGCGTTTGGCGGGTAAATACCCGAAGCATGGACGCAGCGCACGGCAAAATCTTCAGGGGAAGTTACTGCCGCAATGTGGAATGTATCGGCAGCGACAGGAGGCCCGGTAGCAGAGATGGGTTTTGCAGTCCGGGACTGTCCCTTTCCAGCCTGAGCACCATCACGGTGCCGGAATTGTTGACTTTGACGCCGCCTGCCAGCTCGTCGATCTCCAAGACTTTGACGGGCCCTTCCCGCTGGCCGACGGTCAGAATACAGGAAACCTCTTGGGCCGGCTGGGGCGGCATGGCGGGCAGACGCACTTTCAGCAACGCGAGTTTATCGCCTAGAATGGTCGTGATGCCGACCGCCTTGACCCTGGGCAGTGGCGGGGGCGGCAGGTCCGTGCCCGGAGGTTGCGGCGGCTTCAGCCGAAAGACGTTGCTGCCGGCGATACCCAGATACGGGTTTCCCGAAGTCTCCGCGACCAGGGCGTTTGCGCCCAGGCTCAACCCGAGAGCAACCAAAAGCCAGGTCGGCAGTTCTACACAATGCCTCATGACTTAAGAAAAACACCGGAGCCAGAATTTGGTTGCTGCTGATCCTGCTGGTGATCCCGGTTGCCAAAATCGGGGGGTCTGCTAGACTACGGCTGACCGTGTGTATTCGGGCGCACCCTGTTTGGTGCGCCTTTTTTCAACACATTGCAGACGAGGAACTCGCATGGGCCGGTCCTATTGGTTTGAGTGTCCCAAGTGCGGTTACCGGGCCAAAGTCTCCGGTCGCGCAGACCGGGGACTGAGCTTTTCCGTCCAGACGATCCTCTGCCGCGATTGCAAGGAACTGTACGACGCAGTGACACGAGTGAGAGTTCCGGATGAATCGCCAGGGTTGGGAAGCTTTGCCGGATGGCGGCTGGCTAGGTCGCCGGACCCGTATCGAAGCATCAGCTCACCACCCGGCTTTCAATCCGTGCTCAACCGATTGCCCCAAACCGGGGTGAAGCGCTTCCGATGGCTCCCGTTCAAAGTCCAGTGTCCGGTTTCGGCTCTGCACCGCGTCCGGAGCTGGAACGAGCCGGATAGATGTCCCAGGTGCGGCATTTACCTGGAGAAGAGCGCGGTGCCGTATCGGCTTTGGGATTGAAGCGCAACAACCGGGCATCGCCCTACCGGGGGGCGTGCCAACGCTTATTGTTGCGCGTAATAAACCACTGCGGGTGGGATGTTCAGCAATACGGGAACGGTGCGCAGGTTTTGAAACCGCGTGCGTATTCTCTTGCGGTCCATCAATGAGTATTGGAACTGAACATACATTCCGCCCGGGCCAAGCGCCCGGCTGATGGCATTGATGAGGGCGAGGGCCCGTTCACCGGGCAGGTTTCCCAGGGGAATGCCTGACAGGACGAAATCCGCTTTGTCCAGGCCTCTTCGGCCCATTTCCGAGAGGAGATGCTCGGCGGAATCAGGGATCACTTGCACCCGGCCGTTGATGCCGGCCATGTCCAGGTTGTGCCGGTTGACGCGCGCCAGCGCCGGATTGATCTCGCAGGCCAGGATTCGGGCCTCCGGACACCTGGCGGCCAGTCGCAAGGTGATCGCTCCGTTGCCGGCGCCCAACTCGATGACCCGCCCGGAATAGGTCTCCGGGACGGGCGCAATCATCTTCTCGATGAGGAACCTCTGCGAGGGCACAATAGCGCCGGTTTGTCTGAACTTCACCAGGGCGGCGCACATGAAGTGCAGGTAATTGGCAACCGCGTTATGCATAGCGACTCTCTCGTGATCCGGTCTTGGTTCGGGCACTGTGACCAGACGACACAATGCCTCTGTAATGGCCTCTTCTTCCCACTCGATATGGAGGCAGGTACTGGCCAGGTCCCGTCTCTCAGTCCGCCCCTTGGGGCGACAACGCGGAAATCCTAGCACGCCAGGCCGGGATGTTCCAAGGCTTAATTTCCGGTAAGTTGCAGGCGGGACCCCGGTCTAGGGCAGCCAGGCGTAAAGAAGGCGGTTGGTGTCGTTCACCGCCCAGAGATTCAATGGCCAAACCGTCGTCCCGTACTTCTGGAAGCGCACGCTGCCGTCCACATAGACGAAGTCGGACCCGCCGGCCATTATCCCTTTGTTGATCACGGCATGGCAGCCCTGCTCAACCCGGTCAAAATCGTTGCCGACCCCCTCGTCCAGGTCCATAAAGTAGTCCATCGCAATGGGCGGTTGATCTTGCGGGTCGTTCTTCTTCTCACCGAAGAGAACTGTTTCGGACGGATAGACGACGTTCAGTTGCTTCATCGAGTTCACGGTGTTCAGGGCGTCGGCGAAGTAGTCATTCCAGCCGTTGATCAGGAAGCTCCGGTTGGCGCGGTCGGCCACTGTGGGCGAAGTAAAGTCGGTCAGGGGCGGGCCGCGGAGCTGGTCGGTCGGGCAGAGCAGCACGTTGGTGGTGAAGTAATACTCCTGCAGCAGCGTCGGCCAGCGCCAGGCGTTGGTGCGCGGGGGATACAGGCCGTCGTTGTCGTCGGCAAACATCCCAGCCGAAAGTCCCAGTTGCCTGAGGTTGTTGGCGCACTTGATGCGGTTGGCGGCTTCCTTGGCCCGCGCCAGCGCCGGCAGGAGCATGCTGGCCAGAATAGCGATGATCGCGATGACGACCAGCAGTTCAATGAGTGTGAAGCCCAAGGCCCCCGCCCGCCGGCCCAATTCGGGCGGCGGGACTCCCGGCCTGCCGCTTGAGCGGTTTAACCGCAAGCGATGTAAAATCCTGTTCATAATCTCTCTGTCTTTCTTCTCCGCGACTCATCTGCCACGACGGTCGGACAGCGCGTTGGATGCCAAACCCAGCTTTTCCACCGTTACGCTCGAATAATTCCGCCCGCGGCGGCGTCAACCCCTGACGCTTATGACGAGCAAACAATGGATGCTGATCGCGCTGGCCGTCGCCCTCGGCAGCCTTTCACTTTACCTCAACAAAGACTGGTTTGCCGGGGATCTTATTCAAATCCAGCATCGTTCCCATCCGGTGCGGGGGGGATTCTTCCGCCGAAGCAAGCGCTCCGCCGACTCGGCCACTGAGCCCGTCTTTTTCGCTTTCAACCGCATGCTCAAGCTCACGTCGCTCAAAGTCGTCCCCGTCAGCGACATCGAGACCAACAAATACCCGCAGCCGGTCTGGGAGCTCGTTTCCGATTCCAATTCCGTCCCCGTCACGGAATTCGCTTACGGCGAGCATATCCGAGGCATGCGCCCCTCCGTGCAGGGCGCCACGCCTGATCCGCTCGAGCCCGGCGTCAAATACCGGCTCCTGATTGAAGCCAAGGGAGGCAAGGCCGAGCACGATTTCACTCCCGTGCCCCTGACGCCGTGAACGCTGCGGTCGGTTAGAGTCAAATCGTGCTTTAACCATGACTGACCAAAAGAACGCGCCGGCAGCGGACCCAGAGAACCCACGGGCCGGAGCCCCGCCCGAGAGTTTCCTGAGCAAGTTCACCGTGCTGTTCGGCGCCGTGCGCGAACTCTGGATTGTGTTCGCCTACGTGGTGATGAGCAATCTCGCCTACATGCTCGTCGTGTTGACCCTCTCCCTGTGGCTTTCCGCCGATCTAGGCTACAGCGACGTCAAGGCCGGTTGGTGGGTGACGGCCTGGACTGCGGGCATGACCTTCTGCGTCATGCTGGTCGGCTCACTGACCGACGCCCTTGGGCTGCGCAAGACGCTCCTGCTCGGGTGCACGCTGTGCATTTTGCCACGCTTGTTCATGACTTTTGCGGCGGCCAAGGTGCTGGTGCTGGGTGGGTTGCTCGTCCTGGCCCTGGGCGAAGCCCTGGGCGCGCCCGTAACGGTCGCCGCGCTGCGACGCTACACCACGACTACCCAGCGATCGATCGCCTTTTCCCTCTTCTACGCCCTGATGAACGTCGGCTACGGCCTGGCAGGTTACGTCTTTGATTTCGTGCGCCAGACCCTGGGTGAGACCGGCCATTTGGCATTGCCCGGGCTGGGGATGGGGCTGAGCACCTACCGCACGGTATTCCTCGTGAGCCTGGTCTTTTATGTCCCCTGCCTGCTGCTTATCTATTTTTGGCTGCGTGAAGGCGTCGAGGCGACCGACCAGGGGGTGGAAATCACTGCCCACAAGACCAAATATGCCCAAGCCCACTTGGTCAAGGCCTTCGGATTGACTATCCGCGACACCCTGCATGACACCGGCCGCATCTTCATCGGCCTCTGGCGTCAGCCCGGCTTCTACAAGTTTCTCGCCTTCCTGTCCCTGGCGGCCTTTATCAAGATGATCTTCACCCACATGTATTTCACCTATCCCAAGTTCGGCATTCGCGAACTGGGTGATGGGGCGCCCATTGGGCGCCTGTGGTCGATGAACAATTTCCTGATTGTTTTCCTGGCTCCGCTGGCGGGCGTGTTGAGCCAGAGGATTTCCGCCTATAGCATGGCCATCTGGGGAAGTTTCGTTGCGGCCTCCTCCGTGTTCATCATGGCGATGCCACCCCACTGGTTTCAGCCGCTGGCAGACGGTTGGCTGGGCCATTCGGTCGCTCATGTCTGGCTGGGCGTCCAGGGCCAAGTCAACCCCTACTACGTGATGATTTTCATTTACGTGCTTTTCCTCTCCATGGGCGAGGCGTTTTATTCACCGCGGCTCTATGAATACGCGGCGGCTATCGCCCCCAAGGGACAGGAAGCCTCTTACATGGCCATGTCCTACCTGCCGTTTTTCCTGGCCAAGCTCTGCATGGCCCCGCTGTCCGGCATATTGCTGGCCCGCTTCTGTCCCGCCCACGGCCCGCGGCATTCCGGCACCCTCTGGCTGATCATTGGCTTAAGCACGATGATTGCGCCGGTAGGGTTGCTCGTGTTCCAGCGCTTCATCCGCGTCCACGAAGCGGGCCGCGATGAGTGAGGACTTTGTGAGGTTGACATGGCCCGCGCACGGCACAATAATTCCCCTGTGAACATTCAGCGCATTCGGGAAAGGGTCACCAACGGTTTCAGGCCGTTCAAGATTTGCTTGTCCGACGGGCGGAAGTTTTCTGTGCCGCACCCGGAGTTTGTCGCAGTCGGCAGGAGTGTGGTGGTGGTCATCAGCAAAGGCGATCGCGTGAACACCCTTGATCCGCTTCATATTACCTCCATCGAGGAAAAACTGGCGCATACCTGAACGGGTAACCTGGGCCGAAATCTACCTTGGGTCAGGGCAATCGGCCAGTGAGAGAAAGCTTGATTGGGAGATTTCAAACCGTAGCTTGCTGGCCATATGACTTGGAAAACGGCTTTGTTTCTCGCGGGTTGTGTGATGGCGTGTAGCAGCATGGCTCAGCCGACCAATCAAACCGACCGGTTGCGCGAATTCAAAAAGCGCGCCGCCGCCTTTAACGACGTCATCACCGTGCCGCAGTTCGAGACGACGACCAACGGGATTCGCTTTGCCCTCCGGCAAACGATCGCGGTCGGCAACGCCGCCCTGGATCGCCTTGGCGCCCTCAAACCCGGCGAGGTCACCTTCGCGAACACCGTTCGCGCCCTGGATGATATCGGCTATCAAATCAGCCTGACGGACGACCGCTTCGGGCTGCTCAAGGAAACCAGCACCGACGCCGCGCTGCGCGCTGCTGCCACCGACGCCCTCAAGGAGTTGGAGGAGTGGTCCGTCGGCATCGACTATCGCGAAGACGTCTATATGGCACTCAAAGCCTACGCCGACCGGAAGCCTAAACTGAAAGGGGAGGATGCCAAGCTGCTGGCCGAGACCATGCGTGACTATCGCCGGGCCGGTTTGGATTTGCCCAAGGCCCAGCGCGACGAGGTGGAGCGGATGCGCAAGGAGCTGACCCGGCTGACGACCGATTACGAATCCAACATTACGAAGGCCGAGAAGGCCGTGAAGTTTACCCAAGCCGAGCTGGAAGGGGTGCCGGAGAGCTTCCTGGCGCAAATCAAGACTGGCGATGACGAATACACCGTCATGGCGAATATTACCTGGCACTACCTCAGCGTGATGGACAACGCCAAACGCGAGGAAACGCGCAAGAAGCTGCTCGTCGAGCACGACAATTTGGCCCGCGCGGGGAACATACCCCTGCTGGAAAAGATCCTGCCGTTGCGTGATGACATTGCCCGGAAGCTCGGTTACAAGACCTGGGCCGATTACCAGATCGAAGTCAAGATGGCCACGAACGCGGCCTCAGCCCTCGAGTTCCTGGAGCAGCTCAAGGCGGGGTTGCAGCCCAAGTACGACGCCGAGCTGGCTGAGTTTCGCCGGATCAAAGTCCAGGAGACCGGCGACCCGAATGCGCAGATTCGCATCTGGGACTGGCGCTACTTCAGCAACCAGTTGAAGAAAGAGAAGTACAACGTCGATGCCGAGCTACTGCGCGTCTATTTCCCCTACCAGCGCGTCCTCGACGGGATGTTCAATATCTACCAGAGCATCTTCGGGCTGAAGTTCGAGCGGGTCGAGCCGCCCTACAAATGGATTGCCGATCTGCAACTCTACGCCGTGTCCGACGCCCAGACCGGCGAGCCGCTCGGGTTGTTCTACCTCGACATGTTCCCGCGCGAAGGCAAATACCATCACTTCGCCCACTTCCGCCTGATCGAAGGCAAGGTGCTGCCCAACGGCAAATACCAGCGCCCCTCCGTCGCGCTGGTTTGCAACTTCCCGTCGCCCACCAAGGACAAGCCCTCTCTCCTTTCGCATAGCGACGTCGAGACCGTCTTCCACGAGTTCGGCCACGCCATGCACTCGATGATGACCCGCGCCAAATATGGCCGGTTCTCCGGCACGAGCGTCCCGGGCGACTTCGTCGAAGCCCCCTCCCAAATGCTCGAGAACTGGGTCTGGGACAAGAAGGTGCTCGACAGCTTCGCGGCAGATTACCGCGACCCGTCGAAGAAAATCCCGGCGGACATCCTCGCCAAACTGCGCGAAGCCAAGCTCGCGACCGAGGGGACGCGTTACCGCCGCCAGCTCTCCTTCGGCCTGACCGACCTGGCGTTGCACACGCAAATCCACGACGCCAACGCGACCGAAGCGCTGCCGCTGTCGAACAAGGTCCTCAGCGAGGTGTTTCTGCCGATGGCCCCGGACACCGCCTTCGTGGCCTATTTCGGGCACCTGATGGGCTACGACGCCGGCTATTACGGTTACGCCTGGGCGGACGCGATTGCGGCGGACATGGCGACCGTCTTCGAACATTCGCCCAACGGCTACTTCGACCAGGCGGCTGGCCGCCGGCTGCGCGTGGAAATCTACGAGCCGGGCAACTCCCGCGACGTGAACATATCCATTGAGAAGTTCCTTGGCCGCAAACGCTCGCTCGAGCCGTTCCTCAAGAAGATCGGCATTGACCACCCATGACTGCCGCGAAACGCAGGCCGCGGGTGCTGACACGAAGCTCACGGAACCCGAATTCTTCCATCACGGCCTGGTAAATCGCCACTCCCATGAGGATCACGTCGGCGCGGTTCCGGGGCAGCCCGATGATCTTCTTCCGCTCCTCCAGGGGGAGACTCCAGAGCCGCTCCAAATGCCAGGAGACGCGCGCCGCGCTCAAGCGTGTCGCTTCGATGCGGGCGCGGTCGAAGGCTTCGAGTTTGGCCTCCATGCAGGCGAGAATGGTCGCGGTGCCGCCGACCCCCACCAGTTGCACTTCTCCTCCTGACCCCGTGGCAGCCGACGTAAGAAGGCTTTGATCTGCTCCTGTCTCCTGTCTCCTGTCTCCTGTCTCCTGTATCAGTCTTGGCCGCACTTCCTGCTGGAGGAATTCCTTCAGCCATTGGCGGCAGGCGGCGAGTTCGGTCGCTTTGGGCGGGTCGCTGCAAGGAATGGTCTCCAGCAGCCGCACGGAGCCGAGCGGGAAGCTATGGCGGAAGTGTGTGTGTCCAGCCCGCCCAAAGATGAATTGAGCGCTGCCGCCGCCGACATCCATAAGCAGCAAGGGCGCTTGCGCGAGTTGCGGGTCGGTGGTCACTCCCTGAAACCCCAACTCCGCCTCCTGCTCGCCCGAGAGGACCTCGACTTTCAGGCCGGCGGCGCGCTCGATGGCGGCAATCAATTCCTCGCGGTTCACCGCCTCCCGCGCGGCGCTGGTGGCGAGGACGCGAATCGAAACGGCCTGTGCCTCCCGTGCCATAGCGGCGAAGGCGGCAACGGCGTTGGCGGTGGCTGCAATCGCCTCGGGCTGCAAACGGCGTGTTTCGTAGAAACCGTGCCCGAGGCGGGTTTGTTTGCTCTGCTCGCAAACCGGCTGAATCTCATGGCCCGCCACATCGGCCACCAACAGCTTTACGGAGTTGGTGCCGACATCAATAACGGCGCGGCGGATGGGTTCCATGAGGAAGGAACCGGAAGATCATGGACGCAAACCGGTTTCGATTTCGCGCAGCGATTCCTCGCCGTCCAGAGCTTTAAGCTTGCCTTCCCTGTAGGCGCGGAGCCGGTCGCGAGATTCAACCAGCCAGGCCTGGTCAATGGAAGCCTGTTCGGCCGGGTCAAGGCTGCGCCAGAGGGCGTCAATAATTTGTGCCCGTTCCCAAGCCGGGAGTTTGAGGGCTTCGTTTGCTAAGAGCACGCTATCCATGCTCTCAAATGTAACCGACGCCACGGGCAAAGGCAACGGCGGTCGCGACAAGCAATCAAAATGTTCTTGCTGGGACCTTGTGAATGCGCGAATGCTTGGAAAATGAAGCGCACTCCCCTTTACGCCGTTCACCAAAGGCTGGGCGGCAAGCTCATTGAATTCGGGGGCTGGGAGATGCCGGTGCAGTACACCAGCATCACCGACGAGCACCTGACGGTGCGGGAAGCGGCCGGCCTGTTTGACATCTCCCACATGGGCGAGGTCCTGATCAGCGGCCCGGGGGCCGAGGCTTTTCTCAATCAGATCCTCACGAACGACCTCCGCAAGCTGCTTGCCGGCCAGGGACAATACACGCTCATGTGCAACGAGCGTGGCGGCGTCATCGATGATCTCTACGCCTATCGGCTCACAGCCGACGAGTATCTGCTGATGATCAACGCCTCCCGCATCGAGGCCGACGTGGCGTGGCTGGAAGCGCAATTGGCCGCCTTCCCCCGGCGCAGCGAAGTGAAGCTCCAAAATGCTTCCGACGCGACGGGCGCCCTGGCTGTGCAAGGTCCGCGCGTAGTGGAATTCATCACCCATTGTTTTCCTGGCGCGTCCACGGGCGGCACGATCGTGGCTCGGGTGACGGACTTGAAGAAGAACCAGATCGCCCCCTTCGCCTGGGCCGGGAACGCGCTCTGGATTTCGCGCACCGGTTACACGGGCGAGGATGGATTTGAAGTCGTTGCCCCGGGTCAAAGGATCGAGGCGATTTGGAACCAACTGCTCGCTGCCGGCCAGCCACACGGGTTGAAACCCGCCGGTCTCGGCGCGCGCGACACGCTGCGCACAGAGGTTTGTTACCCCCTTTACGGTCACGAACTGGATGAGAACACTACGCCGATCGAGGCGGGCCTGGGCTTCTTTGTGGCCTTGGACAAGGGCGAGTTCGTTGGCCGCTCCGTTCTCGCCGAACAGAAGGCCAAAGGCCCGGTCAAAAAGCTCGTCGCGTTCAAGATGACCGACCGATCAGCCCCGCCGCGCCCGCACTACGCAATCTGGAGCGCGGGTCCGGGAGCGGCGAAGATCGGAGAGGTCACAAGTGGCACGCAAAGCCCATCGCTCGGCATTGGCATCGGAATGGGGTATGTGCCGCCGGCATTTGCCCATGCCAATACGCCCGTCGAGATCGAGATTCGCGGCCAGCGCGCCCCCGCAGTCCTCGTTCCGAAGCCCATCTATCGAAAACCAGATTGACCGCCCGCCCGCTCCCTGACTCAATTGGCTTATGGCTAACGTTCCTTCGGATTTGAAATACGCCAAAACGCACGAATGGGTGCGCGTGTCCGGCAACGTTGCGACGGTCGGCATCACCGACTATGCGCAACATGAGTTGACGGACGTGGTCTTCGTCGAGTTGCCCGAGGTCGGCCGGCGGATCAAAGCCGGCGACCCCTGCGCCGTCGTCGAGTCGGTCAAGACGGCCAACGATATTTATTCGCCGGTCAGCGGCGAGATTACCGAGGTCAACCAGGCCGTCGTCGCGAACCCGGCTTTGGTCAACAGCGAACCCTACGCGGGCGGTTGGTTCTACAAGATCAGGCTCTCCAACCCGGCCGAGTTGAACGCTCTGCTCGCGCCCGAACAGTACCAGGCGCAAATCGGCGGGGCGTGACAAGACGGATGGAACAACAGATGCTCAGCACGGAGAAGGCATCACGGCCTGCGGCGGAAGGGTGCCGCCTTTAACCGGGAAATTTCATAGCGTGTAGCCGCCGACGGCAGTCGGCGCTGATTCTCAGTCCCGAAAGATGGCGCCGACTGCCGTCGGCGGCTACACCCTGTCGGCGGTTTGTGCGAGGTATGAGAATTCCGGGTTAAGGCTGCGCTCGCTCAGACCGTGGCGGCGTTCAGGGCTGGCGTGAGTCAGAGTTGTAACCGTCGCGCAGGACCTGGATTGTGTGGCGCACTGGCAGGGGCGAACCAAGTTTCGTAAAGTGCGCTCGGAGCTGGGTCAGGCACCCTATGTTGCCGGTCGCCAACACCTCCGCGCCGGTGGCCAATACCGCCCGGGCCTTCTTCTCGCCCAGGGAGGCGGCGATTGGGGGCTGGTCCAGGTTGTAGGAGCCGGCGCTGCCGCAGCAGAGGTGCGCGTCGGGCAGTTCGCATAACTGGACGCCGGGGATCGCCCGCAGCAGGTCGCGCGGCTCGCGGCGGACGTTCTGCGCATTGGCAAGGTGGCAGGCGTCGTGATAGGCGATGCGTTGCGGACGACCGGGACCGGCCGGCGGTTCGCGCAGGCCGAGCCGCGTGAGGAAAACCGTGACATCCACGACCCGCTTGCGGAAGGCTTCGGCGCGGGCCTCGTCGCGGGTGCCGCGCAGCACAAGATGGTATTCACGCATGGTCGAACCGCACCCGGCGGCGTTGGTGACGATGGCGTCCACGTCTTCCGGGAAGGCGATCAGGTTGCGCCGCGCAAAGGCCTGGGCCGCGCCCCAGTCACCGGCGTGCCAGGCCAGGCCGCCGCAGCAACCCTGGCCGGGCGGGATGAGGACTTCGACCCCATTGCGGGTGAGCACTTCGATGGTGGCAGTATTGATGTCGGGGTCGAGGACCTGCTGGGCGCAGCCGGTGAGCAACGCTACCCGGGCGCGGCGTTCGCCGTGGGCGGGCGTGACACGCGGCCACGTCTGTGCGGGGGGAACCGAGGGAGGCGCGAGGTCCAGCATTGATTGCAAGGCGCGCGGCACGAGTGGCCGCACGGCTCGGCCCAGACCCGCGGCGCGCAGGGCCAGCCGGAAGCGTGAGGGATACGGAATCGTTTGCGCGGTCAGCCAGCGGCGCAATCTGTCCGTAGCGGAGCGGTTGAACCTCGGACCGGCCAGCGCGCGGAAGGGGCTGATGAGGTCGCGATAGGACACGCCACTGGGGCAGGCGGGTTCGCAGGCCAGGCAGCCCAGGCAACGGTCAACGTGCAGTTGGGCGGCGTCCCACGACAGACTGCCTTCCAGGGCCTGCTTCATGAGGATGATGCGCCCGCGCGGGCTGTCCATCTCTTGCCCCAACTCCGCGTAGGTGGGGCAGACCGAGAGGCAGAAGCCGCAATGGACGCAAGCCTGGACGGCGTGGGTCATCGGCTCACCGAGCGGCCCGTGCTTCTCATGTTGTATCGAGTGGAGCATTAGTCGTCGATAAACGGGAAACGGGTTTGCGGGTCCAGCGCCTGCTTGACCGCGCCAGAGATAGCGGAGGTCGTCCGCGCGCCGCACCAGAGGGGCGCGTTGCCCGACAGGCTGACCGCCGGCAGAGACAGGGCGCGCAGCCGCTCTTGCAAGCCGGTCGCCGGAACCGAGGCTGGCAGGGAAACGAAGGCGACATTGCCGCCGCCGCTGACGTGAACCCGGGTGCCCTCGAGCGAACGCGCCGCCGCATCCAGGGACGGCACGACAGCCGGGGTGATCGCCACTTTGGCCAGCACACCGCCGGAGTGCGCCCAGCGAAACTCGCGCAGTTCAGACCAGACAGCCTCGGCCTCGGCGGCGGAGAGGGTCTGGCCCGGCCAGCGGGCCAGAACCTCGCGCGAGATCGTCTCCAGGGCGGAGGCCGGACCCGCCAGGCGCAGGCAGACGGTCTTGCCGTCGGGGAGCAGATCGAGGGCGTCAGGCTCCCAGCGCGAGTTGGCGGCGTCCCTGAGCACGCAGGCGGCGGCTTCGGCGCCGCTGGTCGTCAGCTTCAACGTGAGGCGCGAGGCCGGTGAGGGAAAGACTTTGAAAGTGATGTCGGCCAGCGCACCGTAGCGTCCCAGGCTGCCGACAAAGAACTTGGGCAGGTCGAACCCGGCGCAGTTCTTCACCACCTTGCCGCCCATCCGCAGCAAGCGCCCCAGGCCATCGACAAACCGGACGCCCAGGATGAAATCGCGCACGCCGCCGAAGCGGAAACGTCCCGGCCCGCTGACGCCCGCGGCGACCGTGCCGCCCAGCGTCGCGCCGGCTTCCAGCCACATGGGGTCGAAGGGGAGATATTGTCCCTTCTCCGCCAGCGCCTGCCCGATCTCCCGCACGGTGGTGCCGGCCAGTGCGGTGAAGGTGAATTCGTCGGGTTCGTATTCCACGATGCCGCGCAACGCGCGCGTGGAAAGCAAGGTGACTTCATCCGGGACCTGCGAGAGGCGCGGCTTGGTGCGCGCGCCCACAGCGAGCACGCGCGGCTGGGAGCGCACGGCTTCGGCCAGTTCAGCGGGGGTTGTGGGTGTCAGCGTTGCGCTCACGTGTGCGATGGGAGATGGCTGAACCTGTCAGCGGAGGCGATAGGCAAGTCGGCGCGCGGACATTCTTGTCCGCAGCAACTTCCGAACGCTCCCCAGCTCCGAAAACGACTCGGGCCCGCAAACCGCTCCAGCTTGCTGCGGACAAGAATGTCCGCGCGC